>JANLRW010000129.1:0-4590 GCA_031361925.1 Sphingomonadales bacterium | reverse complement strand
TCTATGAGGCTGTGATCGAGGCGCTGAAAGAAATCTTCGACCCCGAAATCCCGGTCAACATTTATGACTTGGGCCTCATCTACAATGTCGAGATCAATAACGGCCATGCGCTCGTCTCGATGACGCTTACCACCCCGCATTGTCCGGTCGCCGAATCGATGCCGGGCGAGGTCGAATTACGCGTCGGCGCAGTGCCGGGGATTGGCGACGCCGAAGTCGTTTTGGTCTGGGAACCGGCATGGACGCCAGCCAATATGACCGATGAAGCCCGACTGGAGCTTGGAATGCTATGACCGATGTCAAAACCCGCGCGCGGCCTGCCGCAGTCAATCTGACACCCGCGTCTGAGGCGCGGATCGCCGAGCTGATGGCAAAAGCACCCGCAGACGCCATCGGCGTCAAATTGTCGACCCCGCGCCGTGGCTGCTCGGGCCTCGCTTACTCGGTGGATTATGTGACCGAAGCCGTGGCCTTCGACGAGAAAATCGAAACCCCCGGCGGTGTGCTCTATATCGACGGCGGTTCGGTGCTGTATCTGGTCGGCTCGACAATGGACTGGGTCGAAGACGAATTCGCCGCAGGTTTTGTCTTCGACAACCCCAACGCCACCGGCAGTTGCGGATGTGGCGAGAGTTTTACGGTGTGAAGCGCCTATGGGCAGAAGTCGTCGCTGGGCGGAGCGCCTTCGCTGTCCACGCTCGGCGTGCGCTGCAGAGCCGCAAGCCTCCGCCCGAGGACGGCGAAATAGTTCCTGCGGCACCACCCCGGAAGCCCAAGCCGATTATTGGTGGGGCCGAACTTCCGGTCGAATGAGTGCCAACCGCGGCTGCGGCTGCGGCGAGAGCTTTACGGTTTAGAAATCGAGCTGAAGCCGGAAAGCCACGCCAACATCGTCGCGCACGCTTTCAAAGTGCCCAGGCTCTTGCCGCCAAAACAGGTTGCTCGACAGATAACCGCCCCGCAAGGGCAGCACCCACGCCAGCTCGCTGGCAATCTCGCGGCCGGTCGGCGCAAGGCTGAAACGGCGGATGCCAAAGGTCGGGGTTAGCGTCGCATAATCATAGGCCACCGGTAGATTGAGCGCCAACCCGCCGCTTGAAACGCGGAGTGGCTGCGCCACGCGCAAAGCGATGCGGTCACCGCCGACAAACGCATTGGCGCGTACAATATCGAACGAAAAGGCGTTGCTTTTAAGCAGGCTTTGCCCGGTCACCGTCGCCGATGTGTTGGCATAGGTCCAGCCCTGCCGCCAGCTTGCACCAACCGACCAATCAGCGCCGAGCTGCATTTCGCCGTTCGCATCGACAAACAGGCTCTTGGCGCCGTTTTGTCCGAATGCCTTGGCAAAACGGGCGCCGAGCACAGTCTCCCGTTCCTGCATCCAGTTACTGCCGACTGCCAGCTTCAGCGGCCCTGTCTGGTGGTCGAGCGAAAGGCCCAGCGTCGAATACGGATATTGATGCGTCCCGCCACGGATAAATTCAGCACCCGCGCGCTCATAAAGCTGGGCTGAGCCGGTCTCCGCGCTGCCGGTGATGCCAAGGCCCGCCACCTCGTGCCGCAGCGCAAACGAACTGTCCGCACGGCGTTCAAAACCGCTTTCGAGTGCCGCAATACCAGCGGTCAAAAACGCGCCGCCGTGTCGCCCTTGCAAGGCCGCAACCTGGCTTGCTGCGGCCTGCCGGATCCCAAGGCTGAACCGCGTATCATTGCTGATCGCGGCAGTTATCCGTCCGGCCAGCACGCGCGCCTGCTGCTGTTGACTGCCAGACAGCGATAGCGGGGAAACGCCGCCACTATCGCTGATAGAAAACGCTAGTTCGGTGCTGCCAACCGACGCCCCGACCGAGCGGCCTTGATTGATCAAAGCGGGCGTCAGCCGCAGCCGCGGTGCAGTCGCCGTCAGCCCGTGTGCAAGGTTGATATCATAAGCGCGACCGTAGCTGTCCAAGATGACAGCATCCACCGGCTGGTTTGAAATCGCGACATCACCCATCGGCCCCGACGTCCCCCCAGCATTCCCGGCGAGCGGTACGACAGTTGTTGTGCCAGCAAGCGAAGTAGTGCCCGCCGGCGCAAATGCCCGGGCAATATCCAGTATCCCGCGTCCGTAAATTGCATCGGTTCCCGCCTCACCAGCATCACGCGCGCTGTTCAACAGCAGACTGACGATTTGACGCCCGGTAAGGTTGGGGAAAGCCTGTGCCAGCAACGCCGCAGCACCCGATATTTGCGGCGCGGAGAATGACGTGCCGTTAAACACCCGCACGAACGTCTGGCCATTTTGCTGAAACCGCAGAATCGTATCGTTCTCGTAGACGCAGCATATGCCCTGCCCCAGAGCCGAAAGCACGGTTGCTTGCGAACTGCCTGCTTTGTTGCTGAACGCTGAAATCACATTATTGTCGTCGACCGAGGTTGAGATAATCACCAGCCCGTTGCCGTTTGCAACCAAGGCTTGCGCAAACGGGCTGGGGTTCAGCGGATCAAATTCGGGGGTGGTTTCATCGCCCTCGTTGCCCGCCGATACCACGATCACAATCCCGGCAAGCGTCGCGCGGTTGATCGCGTTGCGCAGTGCAAGGTTCGCGCCGCCCGGGCCACCGAGCGAAATGTTGATGACACGCGCGCCGACGTCGACCGCACGGTTGATGCCTGCCGCAATCGACGTGTCGCTAAACCCGCAGCTTGCTTCGTCTTCGCCGGGATCGGGGGTAGTACAACTGCCAGCAGAATCGGCGCGTAGCGTCAAGATTGTCGCATTAAACGCAATTCCGTGGACGTCGAGATCATCCTTTGCAGCGGCAATGACCCGGGTGACTTCGGTGCCGTGACCGTCGTCATCACCAAGTGCTCGTCCCGCACCGGTCGCGTCGAACGATTGGGGATGGATGCGCCCGGTGAATTCATGGCTGGTGGGATCGATGCCGGAATCAATGACACCCACGGTTATGCCGGTGCCGGTCGCGCCGGCCTGATAGGCGGTGATCGCGTTGTGGAAGGCGGGCCCGTCCGAACGGTTGAACTCCGCCGTCGCGAAGTTGGTCGTTGGCGGCGGCGGGGGCGGAGGAGGGGGTGGGGGCGGAGGAGGCGGAGGTGCCACGACGGGCGGCGACGGAGGCGGGGGCGGCGTTGAATTGACGCCGCCACCACCGCCACCGCAAGCCGATAACGTTAGCGCAAAGATAACCGATGATCCCACCGCGATTTTGCGGCCCGTTAATGTGTTCTGCATGAAAGTGCGACCTCTCCCCATTATGCTATCCATATTAGATGTTTTCGCTTTCTCCAAACTTAACGTTATTTTGGTATGTTGTTATACGGTAAATACGGCGTTAGGCGGTTATGGATGCAACCTGCGCTCGCCCATATCGACACTTGGATTTTCGACCTCGACCTCACGCTCTATCCGCCCGAGGCAGACATCATGTCGCAAGTGCGGGACCGGATTGCGTTGTTCGTCGAGGATTATTTCAAAATCGGATCCGAAGAAGCGCACGGCATTCGCCACCGCTACTGGAAGCAATATGGCACGACGCTGGGCGGTTTGATGGCCGAGCACGGGGTCGATCCGCATGGCTATCTCGATTTCGTCCATGACGTCGATTTGGCCAAGCTTACGCCTTGCCCTGATTTGCGCGCGCATATTGCGGCGTTGCCCGGGCGCAAATTGATCTTCACCAATGCCGATCTGCCCTATGCGCAGCGCGTGCTGGCAGCGCGGGGGCTCGAAAATGTTTTCGAGGACATATTCGACATCCACCGGATGCAGCACCGGCCAAAGCCCGACCCCGTCAGCTACCAGGCCTTTTGTGACCAGCTCGAAGTTGCCCCTGAGCGTGCGCTGTTCGTTGAGGATTCCGCCCATAATCTGGTGCCCGCCAGGGCGATGGGTATGACGACAATTTGGGTGAAACATGACGGCGAAGCTGATAGCGGCGGCCATCACGACCATATCGATTACGAAATTGCCGAGGTCACGCAGTGGCTGTCGTCGATTCACAGCCTTGAAAGGGCAATATGACCGACCAGCTTTCCGCGATAATCGACGCCGCATGGGACGCGCGCGATGGTATCACTAGCGCAACACAGGGCGAGGTCCGCGATGCGGTGCAAACGGCGCTCGCCGGACTCGATGATGGCAGCTTCCGCGTCGCCGAAAAGACAGGCGGCGAATGGTTGGTCAACCAGTGGTTGAAAAAGGCCGTGCTCCTGTCGTTCCGACTCAACGACAATGTCGTGGTCGATGGCGGCGCAAGCGGCGCGCCAGCCTATGACAAGGTGCCGTCGAAATTTGCCGGTTGGGGCGAAAACCGTTTCCGCGACGCTGGCTTTCGCGTCGTCCCCGGCGCGGTTGCCCGCCACGGCAGTCATATCGCCAAAAATGTCGTCCTGATGCCCAGCTTCGTCCACATCGGCGCGCGTGTCGATGAAGGCAGCATGGTCGACACCTGGGCCACCGTCGGCAGCTGCGCGCAGATCGGCAAAAATGTCCATCTGTCGGGCGGCGTCGGCATCGGCGGGGTGCTTGAGCCGTTGCAGGCCGGACCCGTCATCATCGAAGATAACTGCTTCATCGGTGCGCGCAGC
>JANLRW010000125.1:0-11300 GCA_031361925.1 Sphingomonadales bacterium | reverse complement strand
GATTGCTCAAATGGAGGCTCCAACACGTTGGAGATGAACGAGTGTATGACGCGGGATTTTGACGCTGCCGACGAAAAATTGCAGCAATATCTTGCTCTCGCGCGCGAGCGATTTGTCGGCAACGTAAATAGTGAGTATAATGATGATGACGCCGACACAAAAAAGGCGGCAATATCCGAATTTGATGACACACAAAAAAGCTGGGAAGCATTTCGCGATAAACATTGCGGTTCGGTATATTATGAATGGAAGGGTGGCACGATCAGGGGCGTACTGTATCAAGGATGCATGATCCAGCTTACACAGATCCGAACACGCCTAATCTGGCAGGAGTGGCTGATTTATCAGGATAGCACGCCACCGATGATGCCTGAGCCGCCGACGGGTTTTGAAGGCCGGCGACAACAATCGACTAAATTTCAGGGTAGCTGATTCGTGTAATTTCCCAGTCCTTGGAACCGCCAGGTAGCATTACCGACTTTACATCACCGATCTGCGCACCGCGTAGTGCATACGCTAGGGGAGAATTCCAGCCGATTCGCGCGGCACCTGCATCGGCTTCATCATCCCCAACCAATGTGATAATCAGCTCCAAATCTTCAATATCTGCCACAGTTACCGTTGCTCCAAAGAAAACGCGGCTGCGGTCCTTTTGGTCGGCAGGGTCAAGCACCTTGGCGACCTTCATTTTTTTGGAAAGCTGCCCGAGTTCGCGGTCTATCGCGCGCAGTTTTTGTTTACCGTAAATATAGTCACCATTCTCGCTACGGTCACCATTGCCCGCTGCCCAGTGGACGATTTCAACAATCGCCGGCCGCTCGACGGCGAACAGCTGCTCGTAACGCGCGCGCAGGGCGGCAAATCCGGCGGGCGTAATCGGGTTGGCGCGCTCCATCAGCGCAGCCTATGTCACCCTGGCGTCGATTTGCCCAGATAGGTGCTAAGCGGCGTCGCGGATCTGACCCGCGCGTGTTCGGGATGCAGATGATCATACATCACCGCATTTTCGAGCACACGGTAGACATAATCGCGCGTCTCGTTGAGCGGGATTTTTTCGATCCACTCCATGATGCCAATTTGGCCCGTGCGCGGGTCGCCATATGCCCTCAGCCATTTGTTCACATTGCCGGGGCCGCCATTGTAAGCCGCGATCGCCAGTGGATAGCTGCCATTATATCTATCGAGCATCTGCTGGATGTAGGTCGATCCGAGGCTGATGTTGTAATCGGTATCGACGGTCAGCGCCTCAGGCCGATATGCCATGCCGATCTTGCCCGACGTTTCGCGGGCGGTTCCCGGCATCAACTGCATCAGGCCCTGCGCCCTTGCGCCGCTGACGGCGGCTTTGTCGAACTGGCTCTCCTGCCGCATGATCGCGTGAGCCAAAGTCCAATTGTTGCTTTGTGAGGCAGGGATATTTACTGTCGGGTAGCCAATCCCGACCAGCTCGGCATAGCCAAAATAGCGCGCGTTACGCCCCGCCATAACCGCCAGATCAGGGCGGTTGATTTTCTTGGCCAATCCGATTGCGCTGACGAAATCCGCCTGCGTTTTCGCATTTTTTGAAATGGTGCGCAGGAAATTGCTCTGGTCTTTCCAGCTACCATATTTTGTCGCCAGCGAGGCGGCCAGATAGACCGACGGTGCGTTTGCGTCGGCCAGTGGCGGCGGCGAGATTGCGGTTCCTGGAACTGGCGGCAGTGGACGCCGCAGTTGCTCAAGCGACAGCTGCCCGAAGAAGCTGTCATAATAAACGGCGGCATCATTATAATAACGAGTCGCCGCTATCTGGTCGCCACTTTTGGCGGCGGCTTTGCCCGCGAAATGGAGTCCCTTCGACCGCGTCTGAGGCGATTTTGCAGCAGCTGCATAACGGCTGAACATCTGGACCGCGTCGCGCGGGCGACCTAGGCGGTCCATCGCCAGCGTTCCGGCGAGCCAAGTCAGGCTGGTATATTGGTCGCGCGTGGTCAGATCCTGATCGACCATAATCAGGCCCGGAGGCGGGGCGTCGTCAACGCGCGATGCAATCCGGTAAGCGATATCATACTGCCCGTCATTGGCCGCTGCCTGGGCGTGGGTTAGCAGCAATTTATACCAATCTTTCAGCACCGGTGCGGGAGCCACTAGGTTGGACCTGTTGGCCAGCAATTCGCGCGCGGCAAAGCTGTTGCCCGAAAGTCGGAGCTGATCGGCTTGCACGGCGAGGAAGCTGGCTTCGCCTCTGACAGCGCTCCCGGCTTCCTGAACCTTCATGCCAGCATCAGGACTTTTCAACTTGGTCGCCAATGTTGCTATAAACGCTGGGCGCCGCGCAGCGGAAGTAGACGCGATATGGCGCTCGGCAGCGCGCGTTGCACCGGCCCATAATAACCGGTCAGTGCGTGCGTCATGATCGGCGGCTGTCAGTCTCGCGCCGACAATCCGTTGCAACCGTGCTTCGTCGTCATCGGTCAGCGGACCACCGCGCCACGCCTCGCGCGCTTGCGCCTCGGCACGGGCTTTGTCGCCTGTCGCGTCAAGCGCCAGCGCGTATTTTGCCCGCCCACCATTGGTCAGCGGTGGCAAACGATCGAAATACGCAACCGCCTGATTGGGTGAATAGGCACCCAAATCAATCGCCTGCTCAGCATTTTTGCGCATCGCCTCGCTATCGGGCCAGTCGGGATACATGATGAGGAAGGATGCATATTCGCCGAAGCTGTAATTGGGCGACGCGCTCAGCATTTTCCAGCGCTGGAGCGCTGCCGGGATGTTGCCCTCGCTTATATCAGCCATTTGCGCCGGAATGCCTTGGGCGGTGTTTGTGCCGGTGCCGCGTTGCCAGACGATTTCGGGGGTTTGGTCCTGCGCTGCAAAGGCAACCGAAGGAAGAATGACGGCCATTGCCGAAATGAGATGCTTTACCATGCTGGACATATTATGGACCGCTTCCTTATCAGGCGCTGAACGGATGACTATATTCCACTTAGGGACTCTAATCGTCCAGAATGAAAGTTAATTCATATGTTTTCCGGCTCAATTCCGGCTCTAGTGACTCCATTTTGCGACGGAGCGTTCAGCGAGAAGCATTTTCGCGCGTTGATCGACTGGCAAATCGAGCAAGGGTCGAGCGCTTTGGTGCCTGCCGGAACTACCGGGGAAGCATCGACACTGTCGAATGCCGAGCATCACCGCGTGATTGAGGTGTGTGTCGAACAAGCCGCCGGCCGCGTGCCGGTCATTGCGGGTTGCGGCTCGAACGATACGACCAACGCAATATTGCACCTCAATTTTTCCAAGAAGAGCGGGGCTGCGGCTGGCTTGGTGGTGGCACCTTACTACAATCGCCCCAATCAAGAGGGCATATACGCGCATTTTCACCGGATGACCGAGAAAAACGACCTGCCGATCATGCTGTACAACGTGCCTGCGCGCACCGTGACCGACATCAGACCCGAAACGGTGGCCGAACTGGCGAAGCTGCCAACCGTGATTGGTATCAAGGATGCCAGCGGCGATGTGTCGCGGGTGACCGACCACCGCTTGGCCTGTCCGGATGACTTCTGCCTGTTATCGGGCGTTGACGAATTGTCGCTTGCGTTCAATGCGAGTGGCGGGGCAGGGTGCATTTCAGTGACGGCTAATGTTGCACCGAAATTGTGCGCGGAATTCCAAGCGGCATGTGCGACCGGTGATTATGAATTAGCACGTAATCTGAATGATAAGCTTTACCCCCTTCACCTTGCCTTATTTTCTGATGCATCACCGGGGCCAATCAAATACGCTCTGTCGCGCGTGATCGAGGGTTTCCCGACCGAATTACGCTTGCCGATGACAAGGCCGTCCGAGGCAAGCCGCGCCCAAGTTGACGCTGCGCTGGAGAATGCAGGCTTAATCTGATGGTGCGTCCGAAACCCGAAGCATTTGACAAGGTAAAAACCGTCGCCGAGAACCGGCGCGCGCGGTATGATTTTTTCATCGAAGACAAGTTCGAGGCTGGCATTGCGCTCACTGGGACCGAGGTTAAATCATTGCGTTTTGGCGAAGGGTCGATCGCCGAAAGCTATGCCGAGGTCAAAGGTGCGGAAGTGTGGCTGATTAATGCCAATATCCCGGAATTCAGCCACGGCAACCGCAACAATCATGAACCTAAACGACCGCGTAAATTATTGCTTAATGCGCGCGAGATTAACAAGATGCACGCAGCGGTAATGCGCCAAGGAATGACGCTTGTTCCGCTGTCAGTATATTTCAACGGGCGCGGACGGGCGAAGGTGGAGCTGGCATTGGCGAAGGGCAAAAAAGCGCCAGACAAGCGTGCGACCGAGAAAGAGCGCGACTGGAAGCGTGAGCAGGGCCGGGTGATGAGGGAAAAGGGATGAGCCGCTTTGGCCAGTGGATAATGCGCCAGGCGCCGACGCGGGACAGCTTTGAACGCAGCGCGGTGTTGCGCCCCTTTGCCAAGCGCGTGTTTCACCCTGCATTGTGGCGCTTTACGAGGCGCTCGGTGCCGCGCGGCGTTGCATTAGGGTTGCTGGTCGGCATTTTTCTGTTGATCCCGGGCGTGCAGATTGCAGGCGTTGCGTTGTTGGCATTACCAGTGCGCGCCAATATCCCGATTGGCGCGGCGATGACATTCCTCAGTATGCCTGCAACGACGCCGTTCATTTTGGTTGCATCGGTTTATGTCGGCGAATCAGTTTTGCGGTTGGGCGACGGCTCGGGGCGATTTTACCAACTGATCGAAACTGGCGCGCCGCTTTCGGCATGGGTTGATTATGCTTGGACCGAGGCGCCGCTTGCTGTGGTTCAAGGAATCGCTGGTCTCGCCATCATTTCGATTGTGGCCGCAGCAGTCGGTTACGTGATTGCGGCGTGGTTCTGGCGCTGGCGGATAAGTGCGAAATGGCGACGCCGGTCGAAATCTCACGCATCTGGTGGATAAGCAATAGCTTGACCTGACCCTAGCGCTAGCCAATCTTCGCATTATTCATATGGGGAGTGTTGCGATGAAATCTTCGTTTCAATTGGCGATGGCCATAACCGCGTCTTTTGTGGTTTTTACTGCACCAGCCTACGCTCAGACTGCACCGGTTGAAGCACCCGTTAAACAAGGCCCGCAACTAGGCAGCTTTGGCATCGACACCGAAGGTATGGACAAATCCGTCTCCCCCGCCGAAGATTTTTATCTTTACGCCAATGGAAAATGGGCCGTGGCGACCGCAATCCCGGCTGACAAATCCAATTATGGGATGTTTACTGCGCTCGATGATCTGTCGAAAGACCGCGTCAAAATTGTCCTCGAGGCCGAAAAGGACCGCAAAAGCAGCAAGGCCGGCAATGTTTACGCAAGCTATATCGACACCGCGACCGTGGAAAAGCTTGGCATGAAACCCGTCCAGCCCTGGCTGAAGCAGGTGCGCGGGGTGAAGGACAAGGCGGCGTTTGAGAAGCTTTTGCCGGTTGCCGCGCGCAATGGCGTTGGCGCGCTGTTTGGCGGTTTTGTCGGTCAGGATGATAAAAATCCCGATGTCTACATTTTCCAGATTTTTCAAGGCGGCACCGGGCTTCCAGACCGCGATATGTATTTAGTCGAGAACGACAAGTTTGAGGGCATCCGCAAAGCATATAGGGATTATCTCGGCAAGATACTGACGCTTGCTGGCGAGAAGGACGCAACGACCCGCGCCGACGCCATTTTTGCGATGGAAAAGCGTATCGCCGAAGTTCAGTGGACTCGCGAAGACTCGAGCGACGCGACGAAGACCTACAACAAGATGACGCTGGCGCAATTGGACGGCATCACCCCGGGTCTGAAGATGTCACCGATCCTCACCAAGCTAAGCCCAAAAATCACCGACGTCGTTATCAATCAGCCGAGCGCGATTACCGGCATCGCCAAAATCTACGCCGAAACCGATCTGGCCATTCTCAAGGACCAGATGATCGTCAACAGCCTCGCGGCTTATGCAAATGTGCTTCCAGACAAGGTTTCGGACACCACATTCGCATTTTACGGCACCACGCTGCAAGGCACGCCGCAGCGTGAGCCGCGCTGGAAACGCGGTGTTCAATTCACCGAAGGCACCGTCGGCGAAGAGGTCGGGAAAGCCTATGCTGCCGAATATTTCCCCGCCGAAACCAAGGCGGCGATGGATGTTCTTGTCAAAAACGTCTTGGCTGCCTTGAGTAGGCGGATCGATGGACTGGCATGGATGCAACCCGAAACAAAAGTAAAGGCGCAGCAGAAGCTGGCGAATTTCACCACCAAGATTGGCTATCCTGATCGCTGGAAGGATTATTCGAAGCTGAAAATTGTCCGCAAGGATTTGTTCGGCAATGACCTGCGTTCCAACCAGTTCGCCTTCGACGACAATATCAGCAAATTAGGGAGCCCGATCCGCCGCTGGGAATGGGGCATGTTGCCGCAAACGGTGAACGCTTACGCCAATTTCGGCATGAACGAGATTGTGTTTCCTGCGGCAATTCTGCAACCCCCTTTCTTTGATCCAAAAGCCGACCCAGCGGTCAATTATGGCGGTATCGGTGCGGTTATCGGGCACGAAGTCAGTCACCATTTCGACGACCAAGGCGCGAAATATGACGAGACCGGAAAGCTTGCCGATTGGTGGACGCCGAGCGACGTCAAGGCGTTCGAGGCAGCAGGCAAGCAGCTGATTGCGCAATATGATGCTTACAAGATTTTCCCCGACGCATCGGTGAAGGGGGAATTTACCTTGGGTGAGAATATTGGCGATCTGGCTGGCCTGACGATTGCCTATGACGCGTACCGCACCTCGCTGAATGGCAAAGAAGCGCCAGTTATCGACGGATATACCGGCGATCAGCGCTTTTTTCTGGGTTGGGCGCAAGTTTGGCGGCGTAATTACCGTGAGGCCAATTTGCGCCAGCGGCTGATTACTGACCCGCATAGCCCCTCGGCGCAGCGCGCTTGGGTCGTGCGCAACCTTGACAAATGGTACGAGGCGTTCCAGCCGAAGCCGAACGGAAAACTGTACCTTGCTCCCAAGGAACGCGTCCGTATTTGGTAAAGGTCCGTTTTGAATAGTCAGCCCAAATCCCAAGCATTGCAGATTTTTGGGCAGGATGGCGAAGAGGCTATTCAGGCAAACCGCACGCATGTGCTGTTGCTGCTGGCCGCGACCTTGCTGTCGCTAGGGATATTGTGGTTCGCTACGCAAAATCTGCTGCTTGTCGGTAGCTGTGGAGGTGCGATGATTGGTGCCTGGGGGGTGGTGGATTATGTCCGCCGAACCCGGCCTGCGCAAGAAGCCGCCGTGATGTTGCCGCCCGACTGGTCGATCACCCATGCCGCGGCCCAGCTCACCAACGCCGCGATCGCGATCAGCGACCGGGCTGGGCGGTTGGTATGCGCCAACGATCATTTCACCAAGGCTTTTCCAGGATTGAAAGCGCCACCCGATCTCGGTGTTGATGACGCCAGCCAAGCGCTTCTGGTGGCGGCCGCACGCGCCGCTTGGCGCGATGGCAATAGCAGTATCGAGATCATCCAAAAGGGCAGCACCCAGTTCGGCGTGCGCGTTGCGCGGGCCGGCACGGGCGATGAATATCTGCTCTGGCGGTTGGAGCCGGTCCAGCGGCTTGATATCGAATCGCGGGCCATCGAACTCATCGCCGGAAGGATCGGCAGAGCAATGGCGATGAGCGGCCTTATGGCAGCTAGTATCGGTCCAGAGGGCCGGGTGCGCGCTGCCAATGCGGCCTTTGCGCTTCGTGCCACCGGTAGCGATACCGAAAATATCACTGGCAAAGAATTCGCCTCGTTCATGCGGATGGATGAAAAAGGCAGCATCTTTTTTGAACGTGAAGGCCGACGCGGTCTCCCGGTCCGCTTGTTGCATGTGCCGCTCGGTGAGGGCGATAAGGACGGCGCCGCGTTATTGTTCGCGCTTGATGAAGAAGGCGCGCGTGTTGAACGCGGCACGGCGCTTGGTCACGTCGAACAGCTGTTGTCGAACTTGCCAGTCGGGCTAGCGTTGGTCGACCGCGATGGTCGTTTTCTGTTCGCCAATGACGCTTTTGCCCGCGTGGTTGATCTGCCGCCTGAAAAACTCCCGCCCTATCCAGGTGACCTCGTCATCCCTGAAGACAAAGGTGCGGTGTCGGAGAGCATCCGGCGTTATGCCAGCGGTTCGTCGATGTCGGGCGATATCGCGGTGCGGTTGAAGGATCAGCCCGACGACGTGATCGCGCTGTCGATTGCCGGTGTGCGCGGACTTGGCGATGCGGCGGTGTTGCTTGGCCTCAAAGACAACAGCGAAGAGACCAAGCTCAAACGACAGGTGGCGCAGGCAACCAAGATGCAGGCAATCGGCCAGCTTGCCGGCGGGGTCGCGCATGATTTCAACAATATCCTTACTGCCATCATCGGTTACTGCGACCTGATGATGCTGCGTCATCAACCCGGCGATAGCGATTATGATGATATCCAGCAGATCAAGAATAACTCGAACCGTGCGGCCAGCCTCACGCGGCAATTGCTGGCGTTTTCACGGCAGCAGACTTTACGACCGCAGGTGCTGCAACTGCCCGATGTGGTGGCCGAGGTTTCGATCCTGCTCAAACGGTTGCTCGGGGAGACGGTGCGCTTGGAAGTGCATCACGGGCGCGCGATGGGTGCGGTGCGCGCCGATCCCGGCCAGCTGGAACAAGTCATCATCAACCTAGGTGTGAACGCGCGCGACGCGATGCCGGGCGGCGGGGTGCTGCATATTGTTACCAAAGCAGTGACGCAGACTGACGTCCGTGCGATGGGCAGTGAAATATTGCCGATTGGCGACTATATTTTGCTGTCGGTCGAGGACAGCGGCACCGGTATCGCCAAAGAGAATATTGGTAAGATATTCGAACCGTTCTTTACCACCAAAGAAGTGGGCAAGGGCACCGGGCTTGGCCTGTCCACGGTATATGGCATCGTCAAACAATCGGGCGGGTTCATCTTTGCCGAATCGGAAAACGGGCAGGGGACCAAGTTCGATATCTATTTGCCTGTCCATGTCGGCGGCGCGCCGGTGGCCGAAAAACCTGGACGCCCCGATAGGCAAAAACCTAAAGACCTATGGGGCAGCGGCCGGATTTTGGTTGTCGAGGACGAAGATATGGTTCGTGCCGTCGCCGAACGGGCGTTGGTGAGACAAGGCTATGTCGTTGAAACAGCAGCCGACGGCGAAGAGGCGTTGGCGATGTTTGCAGGAGGCAAGGGCTATGATTTGATTGTATCTGACGTCGTTATGCCCAATCTGGATGGGCCTGCAATGGCGCGGCAATTGCGGGCCAAATATGGCGATGTAAAAATCCTGTTCATGTCTGGCTATGCCGAGGAGCAGTTGCGCCAGTCGATCAATCTCGACAATGTTTCATTTCTGCCCAAGCCGTTTTCAGTGCAACAGATTGCCGAAGCGGTGCGCGATGCGCTTGCCGCAGACAGTTAATTAGGTTATGATTGAAAAATAACGATAATAAAATTATGTTCCGCTCTTGTTCTTTTGGAACAAATCAAATACACTTTGCTCTTCAGTGATCGACTCGGGTGGCGAGTTGGGGAGAATAAGGAGCATTTAGATGGCAGCAAGTCTTAAAGTCATTGATGGGAATCAGGCAAAAAATATGAACAGTTCGGAACGCGAAAAGGCGCTTGAAGCCGCATTGGCGCAGATCGACCGCGCCTTTGGTAAAGGCTCAGCAATGAAGCTTGGCAGCCGTGAGGCGATGAACATTGAGGCAATCTCGACCGGATCGCTCGGGCTCGACATCGCGCTAGGCATTGGCGGATTGCCAAAGGGGCGCGTTATCGAGATTTTCGGACCAGAAAGCTCGGGCAAAACGACCTTGGCGCTACACGTAATTGCCGAGGTGCAGAAAAAAGGTGGCAGTGCTGCCTTTATCGATGCCGAACATGCGCTCGACCCCGGCTATGCAAAAAAGCTTGGCGTCAACATTGACGAGTTGATCGTGTCGCAGCCCGATACAGGCGAACAGGCGCTCGAAATTTGCGATACGCTGGTTCGCTCGAATGCAATTGATGTATTGGTGATCGACTCGGTCGCGGCATTGGTGCCGCGCGCTGAAATTGAAGGCGAAATGGGCGATACCCATGTCGGTCTACAGGCGCGGTTGAT
This sequence comes from Sphingomonadales bacterium, assembly GCA_031361925.1. Lineage (GTDB taxonomy): Bacteria > Pseudomonadota > Alphaproteobacteria > Sphingomonadales > Sphingomonadaceae > Sphingorhabdus_B. Next base: position 1,158 of record JANLRW010000125.1, on the reverse strand, counting down.
GTCTCAGGCGCTGCGCAAGATTACCGGTTCGATCAGCCGTTCGAACTGTATGGTGATCTTCATCAACCAGATCCGCATGAAGATCGGCGTGATGTACGGTTCGCCCGAGACCACCAGCGGCGGTAACGCGCTCAAATTCTACGCGTCGGTCCGCCTTGATATCCGCCGCACCGGTCAGATCAAGGATCGCGAAGATATCGTTGGCAACACCACTAAAGTTAAGGTGGTGAAGAACAAGGTAGCACCGCCGTTCAAGCAGGTCGAATTTGACATCATGTATGGCGAAGGCATCTCCAAAACCGGTGAGCTGCTTGACCTTGGTGTAAAGGCAGGCCTTGTTGAGAAATCGGGCAGCTGGTTCAGCTACGACTCGATTCGCATCGGCCAAGGCCGCGAAAATTCGAAAGCGTGGCTCGTCGAAAATCCCGAAATGGCCGATAAGCTTGAAGCCGCCATTCGTGGCAAGACCGACGAAGTGGCCGAGGTCATGCTGGCATCGCCCGATCCAGAGGATGATACCGAAGCGTAAATATGAATCCTCTCCCCCTTTGAGGATAGTTGCGGCAGTCTTGCCTGAGACCGCCGCACCCGGACCCGTCCCCATCCACCCGGGGGCGGGTCATTTATTTTGGGGCGGAGCAGGATAAAATTTGTAAAGCACAGTCAACTTGCGCACAAAACCGAGCTTTTTATCAGCAGTTGACTTGCCATTTTCTGCAGTGCCTAAGGAGCTTTATGGCGACCCCAATCCACCTAATCGGCCTGCCCACCGACCATAATAGTTCGTTCGAACGCGGTGCGGCATTGGCGCCGCCTGCCATCCGCGAAGCGTTATGGAGTGACAGAGGCAACATGGCGACCGAGTGTGGATTAGAAATCGGTGTCGATGTCGAACTCATTGATAAAGGCGAACTGGCGCTGACCAATGCAGACAACATATTCGACGACGCGGCGATTTCGCAGGCCGCGGCTCAAGCATCCGCGTCCAGCGTCATTCCGATCTTCCTTGGCGGCGACCATGCCGTCAGCTACCCGGTTGTCGCCGCGCTCGCCGGGCAGCATGGTCCGCTCAACATCCTCCATTTCGATGCGCATCCCGATCTCTACGACGATTTCGAGGGCAATCCCCGTTCACACGCCTCGCCCTTTGCCCGCATC
>JANLRW010000069.1:0-1553 GCA_031361925.1 Sphingomonadales bacterium | reverse complement strand
ATGGCTTTCGCCGGGCGCAAGCTTGAAACGGACGATGGCGGTGATCATGATGCGGCCTCTTGTTGATGCAGGCAGCATAGCGCCCACCGCTTGCCTGCACAGCGGGCACAACCGCTTTTCATGGCCCTGCCCGGATTAGCTATCGCCCGGCAAGAGCGCTTGGTGCCATTGGTTTAGGGGTAACGGGAGGTAATAATTATGAGGCTTCGCAACACCTATCGCCAGGCGGGAGCAAGTGTCCTCGCGATGATGCTGGCCGGCGGCGCAATGCCCGCGTTTGCCCAGGCCGCCGCAGATGGCGCCAATGACGATGAGATTATCGTTACCGCCCAAAAACGGGAGGAGCGCCTCCAGGACGTCCCGATATCGATCACCGTTCAGTCGGGCGAAGAGCTCGATCAGCAAGGCATCGGCCAGTTCATCACGTTGCAGGCGCGCGTCCCGAACCTGTCGATCACCGACACGCCGGCAAATGCCTCGATCTTTATCCGCGGCATCGGCACCTCGGGCAACAATCTGAGTTTCGAGCAGTCGGTGGCGATGTTCGTCGATCAGGTTTACGGCGGGCGCAACCGCCAGTTCATGCAACCCTTTTTCGATGTTGAGCGGATCGAAGTGCTGCGCGGACCGCAGGGTGCGTTGTTTGGACGCAACACATCGGCAGGCGCGATCAGTGTGATTTCCCGCCGCCCCAAGCAAACCTTTGAAGGCAGCGTTTCCGCAGACTATGAGGCGGTTCGCGGAAGTTACACGCTGCAGGCTACGGCATCCGCGCCGGTCAGTAACGAACTCGCATTGCGGTTCGCCGTGCGATACGGCGACACCAATGGCTGGCTGGACAACATCGTCCTCAATCGCAAGGAAACCCAGCGGAAGGACGTTCTGGCGCGCGTCTCTGGCTTGTGGGAACCGTCGGACAATTTCTCGCTTTTCGCCAAGATCGAATATGGCGACAGCAATATTACCGGCGCGCCATTCGAATTTGTTCCTGCGGGAACGCGGCCGGATTACAGGATCGAGACAGATGATGGACTGGCGCCGCTGCGCGATGTCTCAGATTCGCTCAATTCCACGGTTGAAATGAATATTGGCCTGGGGGAGCATACGCTCACCTCGATCAGTGCCTATTCGCATTACAAGTATGACCAGGCCTTCAACATTCAGGCGCGAGCCCCGGCCCGGCTGGTCACGGTTAATGCCGAGACCTTCAATCAATACTCGCAGGAAGTGCGGATCGCGTCACCATCGGGTGAGACCTTTGATTACATCGTCGGCGGGTATTTCGAGCATTCGAAGTCGGACATTTTTAGGACATCGTTGCTCGACCTTCCGTTTCCGCCGGTGCTCAACGGAGACAATCGTCGGACCTTTGTGCAGGAAACCGACGTGACAGCCGTTTTCGGGCAACTCAACTGGTCGCCAGCTGAGCAGTTCAAGGTCGGCGTTGGCCTGCGCTGGACGCAGATCAAGAAGAAAGGTTCTGTGCAGGGCGTCAACCGCACTTTTGCGCCCAATGGCACGTTCTCCGATGTCATCCGCACGCCGCTCGACGC
>JANLRW010000087.1:0-2679 GCA_031361925.1 Sphingomonadales bacterium | reverse complement strand
GGTGGCAATTGAATCGACCAACCGGTCGCGTTCGTCAAGCAGGGTGGCTTCATTGGTCGAACCGGCGCGGGCGCGACGCAGGCCGTCGTTGACTCGCGAAAGTGCGGTCAAGTCGGTGTTGAGTTGCTGAACAGCACTCTGTGCCTCGCTGGCGACGCCCGATGCTGCCGATGAAAACGCGGTTGCCGTCCGCCGGAATGCGGTGGCGCTGGCATCGACGGCTTGCAGGAACTGGCTTCGTAATGTGGTGCTTCCGGGGTCGGCTGTCAGTTGGTCGGCGGTGGTGAAAATCGCGGTGATACTCGCGCCGATACCGTCGGCACCGTCGTCGAGCGAAGCCTCGGTGGCCGTTGCCCAGTCGAGCTTAGCCGAACTGCGCGCGGCGTCGCCAGAGGCAATGCGCGCATCATCGACCAGCCATTCATCGACCGCGCGCGTAACGCCTGCCGCCAATACGCCGCCGGGGCGGATGCTGTTGCGCGACAGGACGATATCGCCTGCCGCCGTCGCTTCCTCCATGCGGACGGAGCGACGGACATAGCCCGGCGTTTGGGCGTTGGCGATGTTGTCACCTACGGTCGAAAGCGCGCGTGAGTAGGCCTTTATGCCCGATGCTCCAATGGAGAGCAGGTCGCTCATTTCTTGCCGCTCAATTGCCGTTCGACCAGATCGGCAATGCCAAACTGGCGCAAGGCGGCCATGCTATCAGAGAGCCTCGCATCTGCCATTTCGCGGAAGTTATCGGTGGCGCTCGATCCGAAGATATCATCGCCGAGCTTTCCCTTGCGCATCGTCGCCATCATTTCACGCAGGATAACGGCCTCGAAGGCTTCTGCGGCCTTGCGAAGCGCTGGGTCGGCGGGTTTGGCCGTTGCTGATGACGAAACAGGAGAGACCGGTGTCATATGATGATCAATTCGGCGCTCAATGCACCTGCTTGCGACAACGCCTCCAAGATCGCCACCAGATCGCCGGGCGAAGCGCCAATGCGGTTGATCGATTTAACGATATCGGAAAGCGACGCACCGGGCGCCATTAGGAACATTGGGTTGCGGCTTTCCTCGACCGAGATGTCACTCGATTGCTCGACAGCGGTTTCGCCGCGACTGAAAGGCGCTGGCTGGATAATGGCTGGCTGCTCGTCAACCCTGACCGTCAATTTGCCGTGGCTGACCGCAGCGGGTCCAACCCGAACCGCGCCGTTGATGACCACGGTGCCGGTGCGGGCGTTGACGATCACGCGGGCAGGCGGCTGCGTCGGCCGTATTTCGAGATTTTCGATCTGGCTCATCAGCCGGACGCGGGCTTCGCCGCCCGCACGCGCGGTAATGCGGATCGACGCACCGTCGATCGCTTGTGCGCCGACGCCGAGTTTGCGGCTGATCGCATCAGCGACCATGCCTGCATTGCTCAGGTCCTGCTGGGCCAAGTTGAAGGTTAGATATTCCGACGCGGCAAAGCCGGTATCGACGCTTCGTTCGACCGTTGCCCCGCCGCCGATGCGGCCAGCCGAGGGGATATTGACCGAAAGTTTGGAGCCATCGGCGGCCTCGACGCCGAGACCGCCGACCACCAGATTGCCTTGCGCCATTGCGTAAATTTGGCCGTCGGCACCGTAGAGCGGCGCAAGTATCAAGGTGCCACCGCGGAGCGACTTTGCTTTGCCCATTGCCGAGATGGTAATGTCGAGCCGCTGGCCGGGCTTGGCGAAGGGCGGCAATTCGGCGGTGATCAGCACGGCGGCCGCATTTTTTAGCGCCGGATTGATCCCCGGTGCCAGCGTAATCCCGAAGCGCGACACCGCGCCTTTGACGCCCACGGTCGAATAATCGAGGCTGTCGTCGCCGGTGCCTGCGAGGCCCACGACGACGCCGTAGCCGGTAAGCTGGTTGGCGCGCACGCCCTGAAACTGGCCGATGTCCTTGACGCGTTCGGCGTGGACGGCGGGCGCGAGCAGCAGCGCGATCAGAATGAGCAAACCTCGCATCAGAACGGACTTATCCGCGAGAAGAAGCGCTGCAACCAGCCCTGCTGGCTGGCGCGGGCGATTTCGCCTTTGCCGGTGTAGCGGATTTTGGCGTCGGCAATGCGGCTCGAAAGCACGCGGTTGTCGGCGTTGATATCGGTGCTGCGGACCAGCCCGGAAAACTGCACGCGCTCGTCGCCGCGATTGAGCGTGATGAGCTTCTCGCCTTTCACCAGCATCGTGCCATTGGAATAAACGGCGGCCACGGTCACACTCACTTCTCCGCTCAGGGCGTTTGACTGGGCGGTTTCGCCCTTGCCCTTAAACGACTGGCCGCCGCTTATGTTTATGTCGGTCGGGTTGATAAGGCTGAGCGACCCGGTGGTCGGCGGGGTGAGACCGATGGAGCCGTTGCGACCGGTGGTGGCGCTGTTGCTTTTGGCGGCCGAAGTGCGCTCGACGAGCATGACCGTCAGCACATCGCCAATGCGGCTGGCTCGGTTGCCCGAGGTCAGCGCTGCATAGCCGTCATTATGGAAGATTGCGCCATTGGCGGCGGGCGCGGTTGGCGGGGCGGGTGCGGTGACCGCAAACGCATCGGGCGAAGGCTTCTCCTTTGCCTGCGCTGCATTGCCTGCGAGCAACAATGCCAAAAGCTTAAAGCGCTTGCGTGGCATTGCGCATCATTTCGTCGGTGGCCTGGATCATCTTGG
>JANLRW010000044.1:0-5612 GCA_031361925.1 Sphingomonadales bacterium | reverse complement strand
CTTCATATAGAGACCAATATCATATTCATCGGTCATGCCGATACCGCCGTGCATTTGCACCCCTTCACGCACCGACAGGTTGCAGGCGAGGCCCGCTTTGGCCTTGGCTGCCGCAACATATAATTCAGCCTTGGCATGGCCTTCATCGAGCAACGATTGCGCCTTCAACACGATTGAGCGCGCGCCTTCCATTTCGCCGTAGAGATGCGCGGCGCGGTGTTGCAAAGCTTGGAATTCACCGATCACGCGGTCGAACTGCTTGCGGGTTTTGAGATAGTCGAAGGTGATGTCCATCGCGCCCGTGCCAACGCCGACCATTTCGGCCGCCGCGCCAACGCGTCCAGCATCAAGCATCTTGCTGAGCACCGACCATCCGCCATCGACTTCGCCGATCACTGCGTCGGCATCGACCTGAACGCCGTCGAGCGTGACATGCGCCGCCATTGCCGAATCGACCAAGCGCGCAGCTTCCATCGAAAGGCCGGCCGCATCGCGTTCGACCGCGAATAATGTCAGACCATCAGTCTCACCAGCGGCACCGGCTGTGCGCGCCGCAACAATAAGCATGTCTGACGAGGTGCCTTGCACTACGAACTGCTTGTTACCCGAAAGTTTGAAGCCGTTACCGCTGCGCTCGGCCTTGCAGGCAATTTTTTCGGGACGGTGCTTAACGCCCTCGTCGATTGCCAGACCGATAACCGTTTCGCCAGCGAGTATGCCGGGAAACCAGCGCTCACGCATCGCCTTGTCGGCCAGCTTCAGCGCCTCGACTGCGGCGACCGAGGTCGATAGGAATGGCGAAGGCGACAGGTTGCGGCCGATCTCTTCGAGCACGATACCTGCCTCGATATGCCCCATCCCCATCCCGCCATCGGTCTCGGGGATCAGGATGCCAGTGAAGCCCATGTCCGCAAACTGCTTCCACAGGTCGTGCGAGAAACCGTCCTTGCATTCCATGTCGCGAAACTTGCGGAAATGGGTGGTCGGCGCTTCCGACTTCATAAAGTCACGCGCGCTGTCACGCAGCATAGTCTGGTCGTCGTTGAGGGTCATTGCCATGATTTACGCCCCCGGCATTTCGAGGATGCGTTTGGACACGACGTTTAGCATCACCTCGCTGGTGCCACCCTCGATCGAGTTTGCTTTGGTGCGTAGCCAGTTACGCGCCTTAGAACCGCCGTTTGACCGTTCGCTATCCCACTCAAGCGCCTGAGACCCGCCAATCGACATCACGAGTTCATTGCGCTTCTTGTTCAGCTCGGTCCCGACATATTTCATCAGGTTCGAATAAGCCGGATGCGCCTTGCCCGTCTTCCATTCGTCCATGAAACGCTCGCCGTGCGCGCGGAAGGTCAGGTTTTCGACGTCGAACAACGCCATCTGCGCGCGAAGCACCGGCTCTTCGGACAGCACCGCCTTCATCGCCGCGCCGATTGAGGTCACGCCGCCATCGCCGCCCATGCCCGAAATCATCTCGCGCTCATGGCCCAAAAGATATTTCGCCACGTCCCAGCCGCGATTCGGTTCACCGACAATTTGGTGCTTCGGGACAACGACATTGTCGAAGAAGGTTTCACAGAAAGGCGAGTTGCCCGAGATGAGCTTGATCGGCTTGGTCGAAACGCCGGGCGTTTCCATGTCGAACAGCAGAAAGCTGATGCCCTGATATTTATTGCTCTTGTCAGTGCGGACGAGGCAGAAAATCCAGTCGGCTTGATCGGCATAGCTGGTCCAGATTTTCTGGCCGTTGACGACCCAATGATCGCCCTTATCTTCGCCATAGGTCTGCATCGAGACAAGATCGCTACCAGCGCCGGGTTCGGAATAGCCCTGGCACCAGCGGATTTTGCCCCAAGCGATTTCGTTGAGATAATGCACCTTCTGCTCTTCGCTGCCGAACTTGAGCAAGGCCGGGCCGAGCATCCAGATGCCGAAACTATTGAGCGGGCTGCGGCAACCAAGCTTCGCCATTTCCTGACGCAGTATTTTGGTTTCAGCCGCCGACAGACCAGCGCCGCCGTAAGCACTAGGCCAATCGGGGACAGTATATCCTTTTGCGGCGCAGCGCTCCATCCATGTCTTTTGCGCTTCGCTTTGAAACACAAATTTGCGCCCGCCCCAGCAGACGTCTTCGTCGCCCTTTACCGGTATGCGCATTTCGGCGGGGCAGTTTTCCTCCAGCCAAACGCGCGCATCGGCACGGAATGTTTCAAGGTCCGACATATCGCTCTCCTTAATTGCTTGACTAAATTTTGGGCTGTTGGCCCTCGAAACGCAAGCGCTTATCGGCGGGCGATGCGTGCCGTAACGTCAACACGCTGCCGATTGACAGGCATGGCCGCAGCCCTAGCATGGAGATAGGAACGAGGAGCCCGGCCCGAATGCGATTCGCCGTAAAACCAAGGTTGCCAGCGGCATGATTGCACCCGTCACAAAGCTGCCCCTTCATATAAAAGTCGGCAACGGCTTTGGGTCTGTCGCATATGGCGTCAAAGACAATGGCTTTGCGACATTCTTGCTGATTTTCTACAATCAAGTGATGGGGCTTGACGCTGCTTTGGTTGGCGTAACCCTTTTGGTGGCTTTGGTATTGGATGCGTTTGTCGACCCAATCGTCGGGCATTTTGGCGACAAAACACATACCAAATGGGGGAAGCGTCATCCGTGGATGTATTCCGCGATTTTGCCGATGGCATTCTTCTGGCTGATGCTTTGGTATCCGCCGGAGCTGCCTGAGGGAGTATTGTATCTCTATCTTCTTGCCTTTGCATTTTTGATGCGAGCGGCTGTTTCCTGTTACGAAGTGCCTTCGCTTGCGGTGATACCCGCCCTGACCGCAGATTATGATGAGAGGACTTCGATTACGCGGTGGCGGTTTCTTTTTGCTTGGGCTGGCGGGCTGATCATGATGACATTGGCTTTTGGAGTGCTGTTGGTGCCAACGCCAGAGTATCCGGTAGGAATACGAAATGTGCGCGGTTACGAATTGTATGGCTGGATCGGTGCGCTCTTCATCATCGTCGCGGGTTTTACCGCAGCGCTCACTACGCATCGCCGGGTTGCACGCCTGCCAGATGTCGAGCCAACGCATCTGCCGCCGTTGGAAACATTCCGTAAGGTCGTCAAAATTCTTTCTAACCGAGCCTTTCTCGTCCTGATTTGTAGCCTGACTTTCGCGTTCATCAATCAAGGAATGACATTTTCGTCAGCAAGCTACATGCTTAATTATTATTGGGAAATTCCTCCTACTTTGGTGGTGGCTTATTCCGCGACTTTGCTTCTTGGCGTCGTTGGCTCGTTCTTTTTGGTCGGTTGGATGCAGGGCAAAGTAGACAAAAAACAGGGCGCTATCGTTTCGGGAATACTCGCTCTGGTAATCGCGATTTCGCCCTATGCACTACGAATGCTTGACCTCTTTCCGGCGAACGGCAGCTCCAGTCTTGTACCGGTGCTATTTACACTCTCGGCAGCAGCAAATGCCTTTGCTGTATGCTCGATGATTCTTGGCCAATCAATGGCATCAGATGTCATTGAAGATGCCGAATACCAAACAGGTGAGCGGACCGAGGGACTATTTTTCGCAGGCTATTTTTTCACACAGAAAGTTTCAGTGGGGTTGGGTATCGCCATCACGGCGGCGATTGTCAGTATCGCAAATTTCCCAGCAAATGCGGTGCCGGGCCAGATTGACCAAAATGTTATCGGCGGCTTGGGCACCGGTTACGTTGCCGTGATGATCGTCTCGGGCATTCTTAGCATCATTCCTTTGCTATATTTCCCGATCTCGCGTGAAAGCCATAACGAACGATTGCGCGTCTTGAACGAGGCGGCCAAGTCTGCCAGTTAAGTGCGCAATTAAATTTAGTAGAGGATAAAGCCCATGGATTTCGATCTCACCGAAAAGCAAACCTATTGGCGCGACCGGATTCGCGACCATAACGAACGCTTCATCCGCCCGCGCGTCGCTGATTATTATGCCGAGCAAGCGCAGGGCAGCCGCTGGAAAGTCCTGCAAGTCGTTGAGGAAGAAAAGGCGCGTGCCGAGGCTGCTGGTCTTTGGAACCTGTTTATGCCTCCTGGTTCCGGCCGCGCCCATGTCGACGATAGCGTCGCGTTTGAAGGCCCGGGCCTGACCAACATGGAATATGCTTTGTGCGCCGAGGAAATGGGCCGCATCGGTATGGCGTCGGAGGTCTATAACTGTTCCGCGCCCGATACCGGCAATATGGAGGTGTTCCTGCGCTACGGCACCGCCGAGCAGAAGCAAAAGTGGATGATCCCGCTGATGAACGGTGAAATCCGTTCTGCGTTTCTGATGACCGAACCAGCCGTTGCTTCGTCGGACGCGACCAATATCGAAACTTCGATACGGCGTGAGGGCGATGAATATGTATTGAACGGCGTCAAATGGTGGTCGTCGGGTGCGGGCGACCCGCGCTGCAAAATCGCCATTGTCATGGGCAAGACCGATTTTGAAGCGAAGCGCCATGCCCAGCAGTCGATGGTGCTGATGGAACTCGACGCGCCGGGCGTGAACATCCTGCGCCACCTGCCAGTGTTCGGTTACGATGATGCGCCGCACGGCCATATGGAAATCGAACTGAAGGACGTTCGAATCCCAGCTTCGAACATGCTGCTCGGCGAAGGCCGCGGGTTCGAGATTGCGCAGGGCCGCCTTGGACCAGGCCGAATCCACCACTGTATGCGCACCATCGGCACCGCCGAAGAAGCGCTCGAAAAAATGTGTAAGCGGCTGCAATCGCGTGTCGCTTTCGGCAAGACGATATCCGAGCATAATGTTTGGGAAGAACGAATCGCCCGCGCTCGAATCGACATCGAGATGACGCGTTTGCTGTGCCTCAAAGCCGCCGACATGATGGACAAGGTCGGCAACAAGGGCGCCGCCGCCGAGATCGCGATGATCAAGGTGCAGGCCCCGAACATGGCGCTGAAAATCATTGATGATGCCATTCAGGCGCATGGCGGCGGCGGCGTGTCAGACGATTACGGCCTGGCATCGGCTTACGCGCATCAGCGGACATTGCGTCTCGCCGACGGTCCCGACGAGGTTCACTCGCGGGCGATTGCGCGGATGGAATTGGGCAAGCATGGGCCGCGCGACAAGGCAACGCTTTCGAGCGGCGATATGGGGGTAACACGTTGAAAGCAGCCGTCTTAATCGAGGCCGGCAAACCGCTGGTTATTGAACAGGTCAACATATCGAACCCCGGGCCGCATGAGGTGCTAATCCGCACTGCGGCCTGCGGGCTTTGCCATAGCGACCTGCACTTTATCGAAGGCACCTATCCGCATCCCCTGCCCGCTATTCCGGGGCACGAGGCGGCGGGGATTGTGGAGGCGGTGGGGAGCGAAGTTCGCACGGTCAAAGTCGGCGATGCGGTCATCACCTGTCTGTCGGCGTTCTGCGGGCACTGTGAGTATTGCGTCACTGGCCGCATGTCTCTTTGCCTGGGCGCAGAAACGCGGCGTAAACCCGGCGAGGCTCCACGCTTGACACGGCCCGATGGCTCGCCCGTCGCGCAGATGCTTAATTTGTCGGCTTATGCCGAGATGATGCTTATCCACGAACACGCGTGCGTCGCGATCAACCC
>JANLRW010000039.1:0-3008 GCA_031361925.1 Sphingomonadales bacterium | reverse complement strand
TCGAATGGCCAAGCTGGCCCGGTTTCGGCGAAGTCGCGACGCGCGCGATGGCGAATTATCTGTGGCCGGGCAATGTCCGGGAATTGCGCAACGTGGTCGAACGCGCGGTTTATCGCTGGGCCGACCCGGCGCAGCCGGTCGATTACATCCAGTTCGATCCGTTCGATAGTCCGTGGAAAAATTCAGCTACCGCGTCGGCGGCAAACCGCGAAATGCAGGCCGACGCCGACGCACAGCCGCGTTTTTCAACCGACCTCAGCCAAACCGTCGATATCACCGATTTCCGCGATGCTACCGAGAAATATGAAAAAGCCGTGCTGGAGCAGGCACTCGCGAAATGCCGCTACAACCAGCGGCAGACCGCGAAAGCACTCAACTTAAGCTACGACCAGTTAAGGCATACGCTGAAGAAGCATGATTTGCTTGGGTAGGGTGTAAATCAACCCCCGTTGAACGTTACCATGCAATAGAGCATCGGGATCGACAGCAACGTGTTCAACCGTGATGTCATCATTGCAGTTGTTGCCGCTTTCGCTTTGGCTGCATCATCGGCTTCAACGATCCCAAGCGCCTTTTTCTGGTTCGGCCAGATGATAAACCAGACGTTGAAAGCCATGATAACCGCCAGCCACATGCCAACGCCGATCAGTTTATATGGGTCCTGAAAGGCAAATGCCTGATGCAGATAGCCGGTCAAATAAGCCACGACTAATCCGGTCAACACGGTCAAAGCGGCAGCCCAGCGGAAGAAAAACAGCGCAGCAGGCGCGATGTGCTTGGAGATGCCCGGTTTTAATTCAGCCGGGATTTTGGGCATCGTCGGGATTTGGACGAAGTTGAAATAATATAGAAGCCCAATCCACAATATCCCGAATAACGTGTGCAGCCACCGGAATACGGAATTTGCGGTTACACCGTCGGCGTCTAACCCAAACATTAGTGCGATAGCGGCCACTAGGCCGACAACGAGCACCAGATGCAAATTTCCAAAAAACTTCGCCATATCGCGTCCCCAAATTTACTTTCGATGATGTTGCCACGGGCTTAGACAAGGCAGGGCAACCTTACAAGGGGCACAGTGCCACACAATAATCCGCAGGCGAATTGATTTCGCGACCTACCCATTCGCGGCTTTCGCGGTAAAAAACGACGTCTACCGCTGCGGCGGAACCTCTGGCTCCTCTCCCAGCGATAGCCCATGCCGCATCAGCATCGGGATATTGGCGAGCGCGAACACGAAGGTTGCAGCGGGCAAACCGAATGTCTTGGCAGTTATATATTGCTCGGCGGTCAGCCAAATGATCAACATTTCATTGGAACCCGCCAAAACCAAAAAGAACAACCCCCAATTGAGCGATAGCTTCAGCCAACCCTCCGCTGAAAGCCCGTCATAGGCTTGCTCGAGCAGATATTTTAGCGCTGGCTTTGATCGCCACCACCCGATCAATATAATGGCCGAAAACAACAGATAAACGCCTGTTGCCTTGTGCTGGATAAAGGCAAAATCGCGCAGCCACAATGTGAGTGCGCCAAAGCCAATGACAAAGAACGCCGACATTTTCATCATCGGTGAAACCCGCCCAAGCTTCCATTTAGAAACGACCATCGCGATGACAATTGCGACCATGAAAACGGCGGTACCGACAAGCGGGCCTTGAATGTCATCGGTATCTGACTTGCCAAAACGCGAACCCAGAAAAAACAGCAGCAACGGCCCGAAATCGAGCGCGAAGTTGAGGGTGCCGGATGGCTTCTTGGTGGCGGATGCCTCGCTCACCGCGCACCGCCGCTAATTGCCTGGGCGACATCTTGCGCATTGAAGGGGCGCAGGTCGTCGATGGTTTCACCGACTCCAATGGCGTGGATGGGGAGGCCAAATTGCTTGGCGGCTGCGACCAATATCCCGCCACGTGCGCTGCCGTCCAATTTTGTCATTACCAATCCGGTCACGTCTGCGACTTCCTTGAAAACTTCGATCTGCGAAAGCGCATTCTGGCCCGTTGTCGCGTCGAGCACGAGTACAACATTATGTGGTGCCGCAGGATTGAGTCGCCCAAGCACGCGGCGGATTTTGGCGAGTTCATCCATCAACTCACGCTTATTCTGCAACCGACCCGCTGTATCGACGATCAGCACGTCAATGCCTTCCGCTGTCGCCTGCTTGACCGCGTCGAACACCACACCCGCCGCGTCACCACCTTCCGGCCCGGTAACGATGGGAACGCCAATCCGTTCCGCCCAGACTTTCAATTGACCGATAGCAGCCGCACGAAAGGTGTCGCCCGCCGCCAGCATCACGCCGTAGTCCTGCTCAAGAAAAAGATGCGCCATTTTGGCGATGGTCGTCGTTTTGCCCGATCCGTTGACGCCGATGACAAGAATGACTTGGGGGCGTGGGAAGGCGTCGATATCGAGCGGTACTGCGACTGGGGCAAGCACCGCGGCGATCTCGTCTTGAACGATTTGGCGTACACCTTCTTCGTCGATGCCCTTATCGAAACGACCGGTGGCTATTTTATCGCGGATTTGCGAGGCCATCGCCGGACCGAGATCGGAGGCTATCAACGCATCCTCAATTTCGTCAAGCGCTTCGCTATCCAGCTTTGCCTTGGTGACCAGCCCGGTCAGATTGTCGGTCAGCTTGCCCGATGTTTTTTTGAGGCCACCAAATAATCTGTCCTTCCAGCCTGCTTTTTCGGTCATACCGTCACTTCCGCCTTCAACTGTCCATTTTCGTAACCCGATACGTGCGCTGCAACGATGCAGCCTTCAGGCATTTTTCGGTCCAGCTTCACATAAGCGAAGTTTTCAGCATGACCACCCATTCCACCCATTTCGACTGCGATATTCTGGGTAGTGCCGATGACCGAGGCCATCCAGTGTTCGCGCTTGTTCGCGACAGCTTCGCGCAACGCCCGCGCACGGTCCTTGATGACCTTCAAAGGCACCTGCGGCATCATCGCAGCGGGGGTGCCGGTCTTGGACGAATAAGGAAAAATATGCCCATG
>JANLRW010000003.1:0-3286 GCA_031361925.1 Sphingomonadales bacterium | reverse complement strand
TTTCAGCATCCATCCATCAACTTAGACCAATGGTCTGTGAGGAGAAATGGACCCTGAAACAAGTTCAGGGTGACGGTGAGTTCTATCCGAACACTCCGGCCACTCAACCCTTGGGGAGGCGGGCCTCCACCAGCGCAATCGCGGCTTGAACGGCGCCGCCTATAGTCAAATCGCCGGTATCAAGCAAGAGCGCGTCTTCAGCTAGCTTTAACGGCGCATCGGCGCGCCCCATGTCGCGCTCGTCGCGGGCATGGATGTCGGCGAGGATGTCGACAAAACTGACATGAGGATCTCGCACCACCATCTCGGCATGACGCCGCCGCGCGCGGATTTCGGCTGGCGCAGTGATGAACAGCTTTACGTCGGCGTGTGGTGCAATGACCGTCCCGATATCGCGCCCGTCGAGCAAAGCGCCGCTTGGTTGGTTAGCGAAGTCTACCTGACGTTTGTTCAGTGCCGCGCGGACAACCGAATGGATCGACACGCGGCTGGCCAAACCGCCGATTTCTTCGCTGCGCAAAATCGCGTCGCCGAGCAGTTCATCGCCAAAATCGCAAGCCGCCAGCGCATCGCCCGCATCATCGGCATCACCGCCGTTCAACTGCACCTGCCGCCCCACCGCACGGTAAAGCAGCCCGGTATCCATAAACGGCAGTCTGAAATGCGCCGCCAATGCTTTGGCCAATGTGCCTTTACCCGAAGCGGTCGGTCCGTCGACGGCGATAATCATTCAGCGCGGCCCGGCTCAATGGCTTTGCGCGTCCTGAGCGCCTTGACGATCCCAAAAATGGCAATCGCCATCCAGACAACTTCCAACACTATGGTCGGCAGGTTGTAATTGACGGTGAGCGATACGGTCAGCAATGCCGCGCCGACAAAGTTCGACACGTTGAACCACAAGGCGTTCATCTGGGTGGTCAGATTGCTGTAGGCAAACGCAGCCACAATGAAAAAGCTGCCGACAAAACCAATGAGATCGGCCGCAAAAGGAGAAAGATAATCTGTCATTTTCCGACCTGCAGATCGTGCATCATTGCTTCAAATGTCGGAAAGCTCGTCGTGATGGGGGTGACATCATCAACGTGAAGCCCTCCTTTTGTGTTCATTCCAGCCACAGCGAAGCTCATTGCAATCCGGTGATCCAGTTCCGCAGCGATAGTTGGCGCCTCATTACCGCCAGATAGCGGTTCTCCTGAGCTGCCCATAATCGTCAGTCCATCTTCGCTTTCGGTCACTGAAACGCCCAAACGAGCTAGACCCGAACTCATCAATGCCAGCCGGTCAGATTCCTTTACACGCAGTTCGTCCAGACCGCTGGTCACCGTCCGCCCTTGCGCCATGCTGGCGGCGACGAAGAACACGGGAAATTCATCGATCATGCTTGGCGCGACTTCGGGCGGCACCTCGATACCGCGCAACGCTGAATGGCGCGCGGTGATGTCGGCGACCCGTTCGCCACCGACTTCGCGTTCGTTCGAATAGGTCAGGTCCGCGCCCATCGCTTCTAGCATCTTGTAAATGCCTGTGCGCGTCGGGTTCATGCCGACATGGGTGACGGTAACTTCGCTGCCCGGCGTGATCAGAGCGGCGACTATCGGGAATGCGGCGGAGGACGGGTCGCCGGGGACTTCGATGGTTTGCGGCTTGAGTTCGGCCTCGCCGACTAAGCGGATATGGCGCACGCCATCGGCACCCACCTCAACCGTCAAATCCGCGCCGAAGCCGCGCAACATCCGTTCGCTATGGTCGCGGGTCGGGACGGGTTCGATAACTTCGGTAATGCCGGGGGCGTTAAGCCCAGCCAGCAACACCGCGCTCTTCACTTGGGCCGAGGCCACCGGCAAACGGTAGCTGATCGGCACCGCTGGCACGACGCCTCGCACCATCAACGGCAAGGTGCCACCGGGGCTGGCGGTAAATTCCGCGCCCATCAGGCTGAGCGGATCAATAACGCGGCCCATCGGACGTTTGGAGAGCGACGCATCGCCAATGAAGGTCGCAGTCAACCGGTGACTGGCGACGAGGCCCATCAATAGCCGCGTCGAAGTGCCGCTATTACCCATGTCGAGCGCACCCGCAGGTTGCATCAAACCGCCGACGCCCACGCCGTGGACAGTCCAGCTACCCTCGCCGGTGCGCTCGATCGTCGCCCCCATCGCCCGCATCGCAGCAGCCGTGGCAAGCACGTCTTCGCCTTCGAGCAACCCGCTTATCCGGCTTTCGCCCACCGCAAGCGCGCTCAGCATAAGCGAACGGTGCGAGATCGACTTGTCGCCGGGAACGCGAACGGTACCGCGCAGCGGGCCGCAGGCGCTAAATGTCCGGGGCTGAGGGTCGGTGCCGTGCATAGGCGGCTGCTTTGCTTTGCGGCGGCATCTGAGTCAACGGCAACACAAATTTTTGACACTGACGTCTTGCTGTGGCAATGGCCGCGCCAACCGACGGCGATTCCGTAATAGTATCGCCTTTCCAAGCCAGTTTAAGAAGGATTTGAGCCTGCCATGATCAAGGCTGAATGGGGTACCAAGCGCACTTGCCCGAAATGCGGCACGCGTTTTTACGATTTAACCAAAGATGCGCCGGTCGAGTGCATCGAATGCGGCAACCAGTGGACGCCCGAGCCCGTGCTGAAATCGAAGCAGCCATTGCCGTTCGAAGAGGTCGAGAAGAAGAAGGACGATGCCGATCTGGTCGATGACGATCTGGATATCGACGTCGATGCGGTTGATGGCGACGTCTCGCCAGATAATGACGTTGACCTTGGCGGCGACGAAGATCTGGGCGTTGCCGGCACCGAAGGTGAAGCCGACGAGCAGTAAATCGCTGCGGTTCGCGGCTCATTCGCGTCTGTGCAAACTTCGCGCTTGATATAACAGGGGGTGCCAGCTATCGGCGCTCCCTCACCAAATAGCCGCCTCGGTCGCGGCAGGATGGGGCCTTAGCTCAGCTGGTAGAGCGCTTCGCTGGCAGCGAAGAGGTCAGGGGTTCGACTCCCCTAGGCTCCACCAGCCTTCGCTCCCTACGGGAGCTTCGGCTGGCAAGACGAACACCTTCCCATTCGTCGTCATGCTGAACTTGTTTCAGCATCCATTTATCAGCCCAGAGCGAATATGTGAGGGGCGCGATGGACCCTGACACAAGTTCAGGGTGACGGATAAGGGGCAATTGCCCTCACTCACTGGCCAAAACCGCCACCTTGCCCTAAAGGCCGCAACATGCATTTTCTCGACCAAGCCAAAATCTTTATCCGCTCCGGCGCAGGCGGGCCGGGGGCGGTCAGTTTCCG
>JANLRW010000387.1:0-1820 GCA_031361925.1 Sphingomonadales bacterium | reverse complement strand
GGAAACGCTATCGGCGTCGAGTTTCGCGCGGTCGGCATCGGTAAGCGTCAGACAGGTGCCATCATATTTAGGCGGCTGCTTCGCGGCGATCTGGTGCCGCCGCATAGCGGTGAGCTTTTCGGACGTGCAATAACATTTGAAGGCGTGGCCATCGGCCAGCAAGCGGGCGCAATGCTCGGTGTAAATCGCGCTTCGTTCGGACTGGCGATAGGGGCCGTGCGGTCCGCCGATATCGGGGCCTTCATCCCAGCTTAGGCCGAGCCATTTAAGCGATTCAAGGATCATCGTTTCCGACTGCGATGTCGAGCGGGCCTGATCGGTATCCTCGATCCGCAGTAGGAATTCGCCGCCATGCTTTTTGGCAAAGCAGTAATTGATCAGCGCAATATAGGCGGTGCCGACATGGGGGTCGCCGGTAGGAGAAGGGGCGACCCTGGTTCTGACGGGGGCGGTACGAACTGTCATGGGAAACAAAAGCCTTTGGTTTGATTTGAGCGCGCTCTATCAAGCTGCAACGGCATTGTCATCTTTCCGGTGCAGTCCGGCATCAGCAACTTGAAGGAGCCATCCATGCACATTTCGCGCCGCCAATTTGGTTTCGGTCTTGGCAGTATCGCCTTTGCAGGCCTTGCCGCGCGCAGCATTGCGCAGGCGCCTGTGGCCGGAATGAATGAAGTGCGCGGCCTCGGTCCGCTGGTGCGTGATCCGAACAACCTTATCGATCTGCCCAACGGCTTTGACTACCGTGTCATATCCCGGCTCGGCAATATCATGGACGATGGGTTTCTTGTCCCTAATGCCGCCGACGGAATGGGTGCATTCGATCTGGGCAAAGGCAAGGTAGCGCTTGTTCGCAACCATGAACTGAGCGTCGATTCCGGCGGCGGTCCGTTCACCAGTGCCGTTGCTAGAGATTTCGACTCTTATGACCGAATGGCTGACGACAAGTCGATGCCGCTGCCGGGCGGCACGACCACACTGATCTACGACATGAAAACAGGCCAGCGCGAAGCCGAGTGGCTCAGCCTGTCGGGCACGATCCGCAATTGTTCGGGCGGCATTACGCCGTGGGGCAGCTGGCTGACCTGCGAGGAAAATACCACCAGGGCAGGCAACGGCGTCGGCAAAGATCATGGCTATATTTTTGAGGTTCCCGCGACTCATCGGGGTTTGGTAACGCCGGAACCGCTGAAGGCGATGGGCCGCTTCAACCATGAAGCGGCGTGCATCGACCCACGCACCGGCATCGCCTATCTGACCGAAGATCGCGGCGACAGCCTGCTCTATCGCTTCATCCCGAACGAAAAGGGCCAGCTTGCCAGAGGTGGACGATTGGAGGCGCTGGCCTTTGTCGAGGCTGACATCACAGATACGCGCAACTGGACTGCGCTTCAGGTCAGCAAGGGCAAGCAGCACCGCGTCAAATGGGTGCCGCTGGAAAATGCCGAAAGTCCAGATGATGATTTGCGCAAACAGGGTGCGGCCAAGGGCGCGGCATTATTCGCACGCGGCGAGGGCATTTTCTGGGGCAAGGGTGAGCTGTTCTTCGCCTGCACCAATGGCGGTGCCGCGAAATTCGGGCAGATTTTCCGCTATGTCCCCGCCGTTAATGAAGGCTTTTCTGGCGAGAGCGATGCACCGGGTATGATCGACCTGTATATGGAATCGACCAACCCCGCTTTCTACAATTACGGCGACAATCTTTGTGTGATGCCAAATGGTCATTTGATGGTGTGCGAGGACCAGTATACCGACATCTCCGACAACCATATTCGTGGCGTTGATGGCGCGGGCCGGACCTATATGATCGCCAAAGCGCG
>JANLRW010000364.1:0-4272 GCA_031361925.1 Sphingomonadales bacterium | reverse complement strand
CTTCATCGCACGGATCACGCCGACCGATAGTTATGATGACCTAAAAGATGTCGATTTGATCATCGAAGCTGTATTTGAACGCCCGGATGTGAAGGCCGATGTGATCAAAAGGGCTGAGGCGGTTATCCGCCCCGATGTCGTTTTTGCATCGAATACCTCGACGCTGCCGATCACTGGTCTTGCCAAAAATTCGGTTCGTCCGGAACTTTTCATTGGCCTACATTTCTTCTCGCCTGTCGAGAAAATGCCGTTACTCGAAATCATTCCCGGCGAACTCACCGGTGACCGCGCGTTGGCGGCGGCGTTCGACTATAACGCCAAGATCAAGAAAACGCCTATAGTCGTCAAGGATGTGCGTGGATTTTTCACCAACCGCGTTTTCCCGCCCTATATGGGCGAGGCGATGAAGCTGGTGACCGAGGGTGTGAAGCCTGCGCTGATCGAAAATGCGGCGAAATCGCTCGGCATGCCGATTGGCCCGCTGGCGTTGCTCGATGAAACCACATTGCAGCTTGGTTATGATGTCATGCAGTCAACCAAGAAGGAATTGGGCGAAGCGTATCAGCCGAGTGGCACCGAAGATTTCATGGAACTGATGGTCATCAAACTCGGACGCAAGGGGCGCCGGTTCGGTTCGGGCTTTTATGACTATGACGAGAAGGGCGAGCGCAAGGGCCTATGGCAAGGCATGGCCGAGCATTACCCGCTCGCCGAAAACCAGCCCACGGTCGAGGAAGTGAAGCAGCGCCTGCTTTACATCCAGCTGATCGCCACGGCGCAATGCTTTGAAGAGCAAGTCGTTGCCGACCCGCAAAGCGCCGATCTGGGCGCGATCTTCGGTTGGGGCTTCGCGCCCTACACCGGCGGGCCGATGAGCTATATCGACACCGTCGGCATAGAAAACTTTGTGCGCACCGCTGATGGTCTGGCGCAGCAATTCGGTAGCCGCTTTGCTCCGCCCAAGAGCTTCCGCGAAATGGCGGACAATGGCGACACGCTTTACAAAGTGGCAGCCTGATCAAGGACAGTCCCTAAAGGGATAGTCCTTGCGATAAGTAATAAAAAAGGGGCGGCCTCTGGCATGGAGGCCGCCCCTTTTTCGTATAACGAACGGATACTTAGAACTTGCCGCGAACCGTGACGCCAAATGTGCGCGGTTCAAGGATGAATGTCGAGCGTGATCCGGAACGCAGCGTTGTATTGAACGTCACGCCGCGCGTCGGTTCATTAAAGACGTTCTGCGCCCATAATTCGATGCCAATGCTGTCGTCTGCGGTGCTTATTCCGGCACGGGCATTCACCTTGACGTTGCTGTCTTGGATATCGAACCCGAGCGGTGCCGTAGTTCCGACCAGAGCCACTGTCGCCGGAAGTTCCGTTGCTTGCGTTGATGTGCGGCTATCGCTTTCCAATTTCATCTGGGCATTCAAGAAGTATTTGAAATTACTACCGATATCATTTGTATAGGTGGCCCCTGTAATCACCGTGTATTTCGGCGCATTGGTCAATGCCTCACCGCACAAATTGACAACGTTTATTTCCGTTGACGTGCCACCATCGCAATTTTTGGGATATTTCGCGTCCACATATGTCAGAGCTGCGTTGACGGTGAAGTGGTCATCAGGGCGAATTGTGGTCTCAAGTTCAAAACCGGTAGAGCGCGCTTTTGGAACATTGAAGGTTTGAAAACGAGTGCCGGTGAATTCGAGCACTTGGAAATCCGTGAAATCCTCTTTGAAGATCGCCAGATTGGCGGTTACCGCATTATCCAAGAATCTTGCCTTGATACCCGCTTCATACGAGTCAACTAACTCTGACCGAAATCTGGGGTCCGCTCCGCCAATGCCAGCGGTGCTATCCAAGTTGAAACCGCCAGATTTATAGCCGTGGGTGAAGCTGGCATAGACATTTACCGGTGCTGCGAATTCATAAAGCAACTTGGCGGTATAGATCAGTTCGTTGTCCTTGAACTTGCCAGCGAAACTGCGCGGAAGCGGAAGCACGGCCGCTTGTGGTAGGTCGGCTGGAGCAAGGAATGGAAGGCACCCGAGGACCAAGATAGGCCCTCGCAAAGCCGCTGGCACATTAGCAAAGTTATTTACAATCCCGCGACATGTTGGGTTGGTGTTGGCCGCAGGAGCATATGAACCGTCCTTTGATTCATCAGAATATCTTAAACCAAAGGAGACTTTAAATTTGTCAGTTAGGGAAAAAGTATTGTTGGTGAACACCGAAAAACTCTTACTGTCCTGCGCATAGCTATTCGTCGCCCGCGTCGTTGCGGGGTTCGAACCTGAGAACAATTGCAATGGGCGAGGGCCGAGCGCCCCACCGGTTGGACCAAAAAGCAGCGCCCCGACAAACTGGTCATAGTCAGTGCCAAGCGAAAAGCTGACGTCTTGCCGGATATCCTCAGTCGAGTAATAGCCGCCGACCAAATATTCGAGGTTGCCGTCGATTGCATCGCCTTGCAGTCGAAGTTCATGCGTCATCGTGTCGATGCGCGTGTTGTTTAGGTCCACATTGAACAGGTCAAGTGCTGTAAAGTCGGTGTCGTAAGTTTCCTTGGCTCGGAATTCACGATATGACCCGATGTAGATCAACTCAGCGTTGTCACCGATGGGGAAATTCACCTCGCCTGTGATCCCGTAATTTTTGATGTTACCGATCGGTGCAAAATTGGCGGAAGTGATCCGGTCATTAACTGCCTTTAGCCCGCGATTTGGTTGAAATTGCCCCCCGGTCCGATCAAGCCCGACCGCGCTAAACAATCCGAACGTTTCAACGGGAGACGGTTGCAATTCAACGGCTGTGCAGCAACCGGCTTTACTCTTTGAATAATCAGCGATCACGCGGCCTTTGATGCCGTTGAAATCGAACCCTAGCTGCCCACGCAACAGATATTGGTCAGCGTTGTTCGACTCCCCAACTTTGACGCCGTTTCGGCCCAGAACATCGACCGTTCCGTCGCTCTTTCTGTAAGCGCCGGTCACGCGAAGGGCGAGCGCATCATTGATGATCGGAACGTTTACTGCGCCCTGCACATTTATTAGATTGTAATTGCCGTAAGTTGCATTCGCAAACCCGCCAAATTCATTCAGGTCCGGACGGTTGTTGGTGATCGTCAGCGCACCGGCCGACGTATTGCGACCAAACAATGTTCCTTGCGGACCGCGCAAAACTTCAACACGTTCAACATCGACGAACTCGCCGAGCGCGACGCCGGGCCGGGATTGGTAGGCACCGTCGATGAAGATACCAACCGCGCTTTCAAAGCCAATGTTGTTCGACGTCGTGCCGACACCGCGGATACGGAGCACAACGGAGCCCGAAGCAATCTGGGCATTTGAGGCCGAAAAACTGGATGAGACTTGAGAAAGCTGCGAAACACCAACAACGCCTTGCCGCTCCAGCTGGACTGGACTGACAGCTGTCACTGCCAACGGAATGTCTTGAACATCCTGCGCACGGCGCGTTGCGGTCACGATGATAACATTGGGGTCTGCTGGCTCTTCTGTGTAGTCCTGTTGAGCATAAGCAGGCGCAACTGAAATTGCATTTGCCGTTACGCCACACAAAGCGGCCGCCATTATACGGTTAAATCGACGCATTTCTCTCTCCTCCTCATCAACCTTTTAGCCTCGCGGCATTTACTGCCCGTCCAGGTTCATTGGTCATTTACAAAATCGCTGGGTGATCAGTCCTAGGGAATGTGCTCTCTCGCTTTGCATCCTATCAACCAATTTACACAAATCCAGCTATTTAATCGCCCGATTGAATTTTACGATTTAATGTGGCTTTTGCGACCTATAACGCTATTCCGACGGGCGCCATGTTTGACCGCCCGACAATAATTGACGATGCCTTCGTAAGACGCGTTGCCGCACATCAATTCCCCGTGCCGCGCAGCAATCTTGCAGCATTCACAGTGCCGACACCGAAGCTGGTCGATATTTTTGACAGCCAGATTATGAGCCGCCATCTCGATTTATGGGCGCGGCGGTCGAAGGGAAAGACGTTCTATTCTATCGGCAGTTCGGGGCATGAAGGCACGGCAGCGATGGCAGCGGCAACGCGGACTACTGACATGGCGTTCCTGCATTACCGCGACGGCGCGTTCCTGATCCAGCGCAAGAAACAGGCGGGCGGGCTGACACCGCTTTACGACATGGCGCTGTCGTTTGCTGCGTCTGCCGATGATCCGATTTCGGGCGGTCGGCATAAGGTTTTGGGTTGTGCGCAGACTTTCGTGCCGCCACAAACCAGCACGAT
>JANLRW010000107.1:0-1868 GCA_031361925.1 Sphingomonadales bacterium | reverse complement strand
CGAGAGCGCCCTGCTTGCCATTGTTGGTAGCGCATTTGGATTACTGCTGGCGGATTGGTGCATAGGATTTCTGCTTAACGGATTACCGGCATCGGTGGCGGCGAAAAACGCGAATGTCGCGATGCTGCAACTGGATGGTTGGGCGTTTGGTTATACCTTCGCGCTTTCCTTGTTGACCACTGTTTTTTTTGGCTTGGTTCCCGCGCTTCAAACCTCGAAGGTGCAAAGAACGGAAGTTGGGCCTAGCCATAGATTTTCTAAATTGCAGTGCATCCGAAATGGGCCTAGGCAGCGCGTCATAAAATCGTAATTTGAAGACGGGCTGGAATAATGGCAACGGCATTTAAAGACGAACCGGGGGACGCAGTCGCGCCCACCCCGAGCGAAGCTGTTGTAATACGTTTTGCCGGAGATAGCGGCGACGGGATGCAGTTGACCGGGGGGCAGTTTACGCTTTCGGCCGCGCTGGCCGGCAATGATTTTGCGACCTTCCCCGATTTTCCGGCAGAAATTCGGGCGCCGCTTGGCACATTGTTCGGTGTCTCGGCGTTCCAGATCAATTTCGGTTCGACTGATATTACGACCGCTGGCGACCAGCCCGATGTGCTCGTCGCGATGAACCCGGCGGCGTTGAAAACCAACGTCGATGCGTTGCGCGAAGGTGGTCTAATCATCGCCGATACTGGCGAGTTCACGGCGCGCAACCTCGACAAAGCCAAATATGCGACGAACCCGATTGAAGACGGCAGCCTCGCCAAATGGCAATTGCTGGCTTTCGATATCAGCGCGCTGACGCTTGAGGCGGTGAAGCCGTTTGGCATGGGCAACAAGGACGCGCTTCGCTGCAAGAATATGTGGACGCTCGGCCTGTCGCTGTGGATGTTCGACCGCGACAGGCAGCCGATCATTGACTGGCTGAACGCAAAGTTTGCCAAAAACCAGGTGCTGGCCGACGCCAATATCGCCGCGCTGAACGCTGGCCACGCTTACGGCGAAACCGCTGAATTGAGCGGGCCATTGAAGCAGTGGCATATCGACGCGGCTCCGGTTTCTCCCGGTGTTTATCGCACGGTGACCGGTGCCGAGTCGATTTCGTTCGGGTTGGTTGCCGGTGCGCAACTGGCTGGTTTAAAGATATTTTTCGGCGGTTATCCGATCACGCCGGCATCGGCGATTTTGCATCATCTGAGCCGCCTCAAGGAATATGGTATCACCACATTTCAGGCCGAGGATGAAATTGCAGCGATCTGTTCAGCGATTGGTGCCAGCTATGCAGGGCAGTTGGGCGTTACCAGTTCTTCGGGCCCAGGCATCGCGCTGAAGGGTGAGGCGATGGGGCTGGCGATCATGACCGAGCTGCCGCTGATTATTGTGAACTCGCAGCGCGGCGGGCCATCGACTGGCCTGCCTACCAAGACCGAACAATCCGACCTTTACCAAGCGGTTTATGGACGCAACGGCGATGCGCCGATGCCGGTGATCGCCGCACGCTCGCCCGTCGATGCGTTTGACTGCGCGATCGAGGCGGTGCGGATTGCAGTGGAATATATGACGCCAGTGATGTTGCTGACCGACGGCTATATCGCCAACGCGGCGGAGCCATGGAAGGTGCCTGACTTGGACAGCTACAAGCCGTTCCCCGTCGAGTTTCTTGAAACCGTGCCCGAAGGCGGGTTCAAACCCTATGGCCGCGACGCAAAGCTGAAACGCCCTTGGGTAAAACCCGGCACCCCCGGCCTCCTCCACCGCATCGGCGGGATCGAAAAAGAGGTCGATACCGGCCACATCAATTATTCGCCCGAAAACCATCAGGCAATGACCGATATCCGTTCGGCGAAGGTGAATGGTGTCGCCGATAGCATTCCTGA
>JANLRW010000106.1:0-18120 GCA_031361925.1 Sphingomonadales bacterium | reverse complement strand
CTAATCAGCGCTTAGTTGGTGTCGCAGGAACCGCCCGCGAGAATAATGCAACCTCGGGTGTCGGCAAGCGTGCGACCTACGGCTTTGACAATCTGGGCAGGCGTAGCAGCGTGACCTATGGCAACGGCGCGGTGCAAAGCTTTAGCTTTGATGCCAACCAGCGGCTATCGGCGCTTGCCACTAACCTTGCGGGCACCGCGCGATCAAAGCCTTGACATCGAGATGATGTTCGCGTAATGTTCCTTGCAACAGTGTCGCCCTCTCAAGGACACGGCGTTCGCCTTTGTCGGCGATTAGGTGCGCCGGTTGAAGGGGGTTCAAAACAGCGATTCCGCGTCAAAACTGTCAAAAGTCGGCTTCTATAAATCGCCAAATCCAGCGATGCTTGTGTGTGGGCGTCGCATTATGATTAGGGCAAGGTTAGGGCATCCAACGGGCTGAACCCGCTGATCGGCGCAGGCGCAACCGCACTGAGCGGCGACTAGGGTTCTTTTCACGGGGCTGGCATGTCGGTCAAAGGTCGGGCATTGTCCGAAATCTATGCTGAACCGCTTGAAGACCATATTGTCGAACAGCCGCTCTGACCCGGAGGTCGAGATCGAAGGTGAGTATGTGCCGGTGCGCATCCGGCGCAACCCGCGGGCGCGGCGCATTTCCATGCGCGCCGATGCAGTGAAGCGCGAAATCCGGATCACCATGCCGAACTATACGCCGACCAATGTCGCGATGGATTTCGTCGCCAAAAAGCGGCAATGGATCGCTGCGCGGCTGCAAAGCGCCCCGCAGGCCGCTCCCATTGTGCCGGGTTGCGATATCGCGGTTGAGGGCGAGGCGCATGTCATTTGCTGGCACGAAAGCTGGCCGCGCACGGTGAAGCGCAGCGACGGCGCGTTGCACGTCGGTGGGCCCGAGGCGATGGTCGGTGGGCGTATCCGGCGTTGGCTGCAAGCCGAAGCGCGGCGTGTCTACACCGCTGAAATTTTGCATTACTGCGAGAAGGCGGGTGAGACCGCACCGCGCCTGTCGCTGAGTGACCCGCGCAGCCGCTGGGGCAGTTGTTCGTCGCGCGGAACGATATCGCTGAGCTGGCGGCTGATCATGGCGCCTGCGCATGTCCGCCGATCGGTGATCGCACACGAGGTCGCGCATATGCGGCATATGGACCATAGCCGCGATTTCTATGGCTGGCTCGACGCGTTATACGAAGGCGACCGCAAGGCCGCAGACCGCTGGCTTAAAATGCACGGCACTGGTCTGCAACGCGTGGGCCGGTAAGGAGAAGCGACATGCTTGAAATGCGAGGATCATGCGAACGCTGTGCCGTATCGCTGCCGATGGACAGTGATGACGCGCGGATTTGCAGCTATGAATGCACCTTCTGCGGCCCATGCGTGGACGGCCCGCTCGAAGGCCGTTGCCCCAACTGCAAGGGGGAAATGCAGGTCAGGCCGAAGCGCATTTTAAAGGCTGCATGATGTTCCCCTCCGGCGTCCGGCAGGTGTGCTCACTCACCCCTTGGCAACCTCGCTGCCAAGCGCGCCGTATTTCTTTTCAAAACCGGTGACATCGCCTGCAACCAGCAACTTTGCTTGGTCGACCCAATTGTCGCGACCGATGCGACCCGCAAAGGTGCCTAGCTTGGCGTCAATCTCGGTGATGTCGGCTGCGCCCCAATTGGCGACCTGTTCAAAGCTGGTGACACCGAGCGATTTCAGCAGCGTGTTAAGCTTGGGTCCAACGCCTTTGAGCAGTTCGAGATTGTCAGGGATGACAACTTTTGGAGCCGCTTTTGGCTTTGGTGCGGCTTTGGGTTTCGGTGCGGCTGTTGATTTTGCCGCAGCCACCGTTTTAGGTTTCGCTGCGGCTTTAGGTGCCGTTGCAGCCTTGGCGGGCGCAGCCTTCGGCGGGGCAATTTTGGCTGGCGCCACCTTTGCGGGGGCTGCCTTAGGGGCCACGGCTTTCTTCGCAGCCGGTTTTGCGGCAGCTTTGGCAGTTACTGCTTTGGCGGCGGTCGCCTTGGGTTTGGGCGCTGCTTTAGCCGCTGGCTTTTTCGCAGCGGCGGGCGCTGCCTTGACCGGCGCTACCGTAGCCGGCCTGGTTGCAGGCGTGGCCGCAACCTTGGGTGACGCCGTTGCTGCAACTGGCGGCGCATCAATAGCCTCGGGCGGCGCGGCGCTCTTTGTAACAGAACCCAGCGCAAGCAACCACCACATCAACGCAGTGAAAATGATGATCCCGCTAATGATGATCGGCAAATAATATGTCATGATTTTCTCCCCGGCCAAGCCCTCGGCCCCAAAACCGGGTTAGGCAAAAATCAGCCCAAGTGAAAGTGTTAATCGTGGTTGACGGTGCAGTTACCCCGAAGCTTCACGCTCGACCTCGCGCCAGCCAATGTCGCGGCGGCAAAAGCCGGTGGGGAAGTCGATCACATCGACCGCCGCATAAGCCGCCTTTTGTGCTGCGGTGACATTGGTGCCAGTCGCGGTGACACTTAGCACGCGGCCGCCATTGGCGAACAGTTGACCTTCGTGCTCGGCGGTGCCGGCATGGAAAATCTTTGCACCCGACCCTTGGTCAAGTGATATTACCCCGCCTTTTTCTGGTATGCCGGGATAGCCGTTCGCGGCCATCACCACGGTGAGCGCAGCGTCGGGCGAGAAGGCTGGCGGTTCTGCTTCGGCCAGCCTGCCCGTTGCAACCTTTAGCATTAGCGCGGCCAAATCGCCCTCAAAACGCATCATCAAAACCTGACATTCGGGGTCACCGAACCGCGCATTATATTCGATCAGCTTTGGCCCTTCATCGGTCAGCATCAGCCCGGCAAACAGCACACCGACATAAGGCATCCCCGCTTTGGCCAGCGCTTCGACCGTCGGATGGATGATGTCGGCCATTACACGGGCCTCAAGTTCGGGTGTCAAAACTTGCGCAGGCGAGTAAGCACCCATGCCGCCGGTGTTGGGGCCTGTGTCGCCGTCGCCGACGCGCTTATGGTCCTGCGCCGAGCCAAAGGCGACCACAGCCTTGCCATCGGTCAACGCGAAGAAGCTCGCTTCCTCGCCGCGCATGAACTCTTCGATCACGACGGACGCCCCAGCATCGCCGAAACCACCGCCAAACATATCCTCCAGCGCAGCCACCGCTTCGTCATGGCTTTCGGCAATAATAACCCCCTTGCCCGCCGCCAGACCATCGGCCTTGATTACATAAGGCGGTTGGAAATCTGCCAACCCCGCGATGGCATCGGCCTTTGCCATATAACGTTCATATCCCGCAGTCGGAATATTAGCCGCCGAGCACAGGTCTTTGGTAAAGCCTTTGGACCCCTCCAATTGTGCGGCATCCTTGTCCGGGCCAAAGACCGGTATCCCTGCGTCGCGAAGGCTATTTCCCAGACCGCCGACCAAAGGCACTTCGGGTCCGACCACGACCAGCCCGATATTTTGAGCCGCGCAGAACGCTATGACGGCATTGTGATCAGCGACATCGAGGTCAACCAGTTCGGCCTCTTCGCCAATCCCGGGATTGCCGGGTGCGGCAAAAAGTGTATCGCATATCGGCGACTGTGCGAGCCGCCATGCCAGCGCATGTTCGCGTCCGCCTGACCCTATGAGCAAGATATTCATGTCCGATAACGACCCCTTCGACAGCCCCGACAATCAGGCCGCCCGCCTGTTAGCGGACGAGCGCCCCGGCGACAATGCCCAGGCCATGAGCGTGTCCGAGTTGTCGTCTGCTTTAAAACGCGCCGTCGAAGACCGCTTTGGCCATGTCCGCGTGCGCGGCGAGCTTTCGGGTTTCAAGCGCGCCGCATCGGGGCATATCTATTTCAGTCTGAAGGACGAAAACGCGCGGCTCGACGCGGTGATGTGGAAGGGCGGCGCGGCGCGGCTGCAGTTCGCGCCCGAAGACGGGTTGGAGGTTGTCGCCACCGGTAAGCTGACCACGTACGCTGGGCGGTCGAACTACCAAATCGTCGTCGAGAGCTTGGAGGTGGCGGGTGAAGGCGCAATGATGCTTTTGTTTGAAAAGCTGAAGGCTCGGTTGGCGGCGGAAGGTTTGTTTGCAACCGAGCGCAAGAAGGCAATGCCGTCATTGCCACGCGTGATTGGTGTCGTAACCTCTCCAACCGGCGCGGTCATTCGGGACATTCTCCACCGCCTTGCAGACCGTTTCCCAACCCACGTCATCGTCTGGCCGGTGCTTGTGCAGGGCGAAGGTGCTGCGGCGCAGATTGCTCGCGCAGTGAACGGTTTTTCGGCAATGTCCGAAGATGGACCGTCGCCCCGGCCTGATCTCGTCATCGTTGCCCGCGGTGGCGGTTCAATCGAAGATCTCTGGGCGTTCAATGAGGAAGCCGTTGTGCGCGCGGTTGCCGGATGCAGCATCCCGATCATTTCTGCGGTCGGCCATGAAACCGACACCACCTTATGCGATTTTGCCGCTGATCTGCGCGCGCCAACGCCGACCGCCGCTGCCGAAATTGCAGTGCCTGTGCGTAGTGAGTTGTTGCAACGGATTGGCCAGATTTCGCTGCGTATGGGCAGTGCTGTCCGCCGCCATGTCGACCGTGCCAGCGAGCGATTGGAGGCGCAGCGGCGGTTATTGCCCAAGCTGACTGATTTGGCCGCCCCGCATCAGCAACGGACCGATGAACTCGCGGAACGTCTGCGGCAGTCGTTATCCGGGCGGATCAACCGCGTGCAATTGGCCTTTGCCGGTCCTGCGCGAATGTTGAGCCCGCGGCTGTTGGTCCGGCAGATCGATCAGGGACAACAACGGCTCGACGCGCTGGTGAGGCTAACCGGCAGCTTGCACCCCGAAGCACCATTGAAGCGCGGATTTGCGCGCGTGACCGACTCGCATGGCAAGACCGTGACCAACCGAGAAGCAGCAATTGCCGCAGCAAATGTCGGTCTGCGCTTTGCCGATGGCGAGGTCAGCGCAGTCGTGGCAAGTGGGCACACACCGGTTAAAAACGCGCTCACCAAACCGCCCAAACTCGCCCCAAATCAGGGCAATTTGTTCGACGGTTAAGCATGTCATTGCCCGTTCATCCGGATTGAGCCATAACAATGGCATGTTGATGTCAAAATCCAAGCAGCCCGCGCGTCTTTATTATATGGCCAATGGCTTTCGTATGTTGGGGGCGGGCGACCATGTTTTGTGCGCGGTGACGGGCCAAGCCATCCTGCTCGACGAGTTACGCTATTGGAGCGTCGTCAAGCAAGAACCTTATGCAAGCGCCGAAATCTCAACTCGGGCAGCATTGGGTAAGGCGTGACGCACATGATGAGCCGCAGCTCGTCCCTGCTTCTCGTGGTTGCCGCGATCGCCAGCTGCACCGCCATGCCGCCGGTAATTGTTGCGCCTGCCGAAGCCGAAACGGCACCCGCTGCCACCCGAACGCCAGTCACAGAAACCGCGCCTGATATGCGCCCTGCGGACTTCTGGTTTTCCGCCACTCCCGTGCAAGGTGGGTTGATTAAGGGCCGAGCTCCGCGTGGGGCGCGTTCGGTTTTGATGAACGGTATCGAATTGCCGCTAACGCCAGATGGCTTTTTCCTGATGGGTTTCGACCGCGACGCCGAAAATAGCGCCAGTCTGGTCGCCATATTCTCCGACGGGCAGCGGACCGAGCGATACCTGCCCGTTGTGCCGGGTGACTGGCGCATTGAGCAGGTAAAGGCCAATCCAACTGGTGGGGCTGCTACCACCGCCGAGTTCCAAGCACGGCGCGGGCCCGAACTGGCGCGGATTAACGCCGCACGGGCGAATCGCAACAACAGCAACGGTTGGCGTCAGGATTTCATCAGGCCGGTCACGGGCAGGACATCGGGCCTATTCGGGGCACAGCGCATCTATAACGGCACACCCGGCAGCTATCACAGCGGCATGGACATTGCTGCAGCAAGCGGTACTGAATTTGTTGCCCCCGCCGACGGTGTCGTTACATTGGCTGCATCCGATGCTTTCACGCTTGAAGGCCATCTGCTGATGATCGACCACGGCATGGGCCTGAACAGCGCGTTCCTGCATTGCTCCGAACTGCTGGTGCGTGAGGGTGATATTGTGAAGCAGGGCCAGGTTATCGGCAGGGTCGGTATGACCGGCCGAGCCAGCGGTCCGCATCTCCATTGGGGCATGAAGTGGAACGCGGCGCGGATCGACCCCAAATTGCTGGTTCCAGCCGGCTAAAATTCGTTGGGGTCAGGGCCTACGTTCAGGGCCTAATTTACGCGCTTCATCCGCATCGCGCGTTGCCCGGCGATATTGGCGAAAAAGCTGCCCATCGTCGCTTTGCGGATTTTGACCTCCATACCCTTGGCCGGTTCTTTATTGATGGCCTTGTCGTCAATCTGCGCCCAGCGCGCGCCGTCTTCCAGCACGATTGTCCATTTGCCTGCGCCTGTCTGATAGGCTGAATCGATCTTTGCGGTGATCTCGTCCTCGCCTTCTTCCTCATTGCCGTCTCCAAACAGCCTGAGTTTAGGCAAAGTGAAACCAAACAGACCGCGCCGCGCTTCCTTCATTGTTTCTTTATCGGCGAGCACCAACTCGTCGTTCTTTTCAGCATCGTCCATCGCCGTGACCTTGGCGTCGTAGCACGCCAGTCGTTCCTGCGGATCGGTAATGCTGCGGCAATTGACCAATGCTTCGAAAACCGGCGGCCGCGCGTTTTGCAACTTGTCTTTTTTGTCAGCCATAACCGGCGCAGCGACAACGGCGGCTGCGGCCAATATTAACAAAGGCGATGATGCGCGCATAAATTCATTCTCCAAATCTGCAGCGAGATTAGCACATCGCACAAGGTGGTCAAACCGGCACTGCAATCTGCTTACTGCCGAACACCGATTGCCAGTTTTCGATTTCAGTGACGACGATATCGTCGATGGTATGCGCCAGATCGGCAATTTGCGAATAGCGCAGATCACCTTCCGGTGCCTTCAGCAAAATCGCAATCCGCGCTTCGACCGCGTCAAGTTTTTCAGCGGTGACTTCGGAAATTGCGGCAAAGCGCTCGAAATCACCGAAATAGCGGATGCCCGCAAAAGCGCCGCCCAAGGCGGGCAAGATAACACCCATAAAGGTAAAGGTTTTAGACAAATCATGTGCCCAATTGCCCGAAATGACACCCAAGCTACCTAATATTATCAACGATAAATAGATTGTGACCGACACCACCGCCAACGCAAACAAACGCTCCGATAGCTTGTCGAGTCCGTGGTGCACCCGGGTCAGCTTTTGCGCTTTTGCCTCATGATAAAGCCGTTGGCGTTCGGCGTGATCTCGCAGCAGATTATCCAGCACATTGCGCAGATAAGCCTGTCCGACAACCACTGAAGGCAACCCGATTTCGCGCAACGCTTCCCGTGCATAATGTTCAGGCCATCCCGTTTCAGCACCGCGCGGCCAGCGCCCCGAAGCGCGGGCGACCCCGAGGAGAAGCATGATCGGTGCGTGGCGGAAATATTCGGCCACGCGGCGGGTTTCGAACCAGCGACCGTGCCACCGGCTCCTCCGGCCAATCGCCGTAATCGCCAATATCGAACACAATAACAGTAGCTCGCCAAGCGCGAATGGCCATTTGGCATCGACCGATGCCAGCGGCAAATAGGCGACGCCGACTGTGATCGCCAACGCCGACAGCATGAAATTGGTCACCATCCCGCCGCGATAGGCGTCGGATAAATAGGTCGACAAGCCGTCAGCCCAGGCGAAACGCTGCAATATATCGAGCTCAATGATGCTGGCGAATGCGGTGTCGCCACCGGGCAACCGCCGGGCATCTGCGAGCAACTTGGCACCGCTACCCTTTGCAATCGCGTCAGGGGTTTCGTAGCGCTGCACCAACGCAGCGAACCGACCGCGCCAGCCGGTGCTGCCGAACAATGCTTCAATCCGGCGATAAGCATGGAAGCGCCGTTGGCTGCGCGGATGCCATTGTTCGGTGTGGAAGCGAATTGCCCGCTCATTCTGGTCGACGCATGGCGGGTTGAGCGCAGCTTGGAAAAGCGCGGCAATATCCGCGGGCGAGGCGTTATCCACTGCGTCGCCCAGCACGAACAATTCTTCAGGCGAACGCAGGACCGAAACCCATCGAGGATCGGTGGCATTTATCCAGATGACCGGCGCACCCAAATTGACCGCCGTCGCAATCGTATGACGGGTCCCGCCGATACCACCCGGCGTCACCCCGTCCCAGATCGCCACAACTAAATCAGATTGTTCGATCATCACCCGCCCGGCGGTAGCAACGCGGTCAGATGCGGCATTGGAAAATCCGCGCGCTGCCGCCGCGTCACTGGGCACACGCAACATCTCGACAAAAAGCTGTGAAACACTCGCATCTTCTTCAGCCAGTTCAAACAGTCGTGCTCCCGCCGCGACTTCACGAATATGGTCCGCACGCTTGGCAAGACTTAGGTCGTGCACTGGCTGATGTGCTAGTAACGCCAAGGCATCGTCAGCGCTCGTCGGATCGGCATTGATCGCGATATTCAGGTCAAGCCCGAACGGCAAGGGCGCGACAATTTCCCATCCGCGCAACCGCGCCTGATCAACGGCCATAAGGTCGGAACCGTGTGCCAGCAACGATACCAAGCGCGTGGTGCCAACTGCATTTGGTTCATTTTTAGTAGCTGCATCTGCGGCATCGAAGACCGCGGCCAGTGCCGTCTCGATCGCCGCGCGATTGCAGGCAAAAGCCGAATTGCTCTCGCGGTGACCGGTAACTGCAATGCACAGCCGCGTCGGCGGTAGCGCAATCAATTGTGACATTCTGGTGCCCCGTTTGCTCATGACAATACTCTTAGCGTCGGCATTCATAGGAGCAAGGGCTTAGGGTAAGGATCCTAAGCCCTTTACTTGGCGGGACTGCAGAAGCTAAGGCACATAGATTATGGGATACAGATTATGACCGAAAACAACGACAAACCGCAGAAGGATGGCGACTGGTCGACGGGCGCGAAAGTTGGCGCGGCAGTTGGTTCAGCGGCGTTGGTCGCCGCATTGCTTTACGCCGGTAGGCGGAGCCTCACCCGGCGACAGGGCAAGCTGGAGCCAATGTCTCCGGAACCCGAAGTCGAGCCGATGACCGAGGCCACACCCAAGACCGAGACGGATTGAGCAAGGTCGTGAAACCGATCAGCCACGTCGAAGGCCACGCTTATCCGTTGGGGCACAAAAACATCGACACCGATATCATTATCCCAGCGAAATGGCTCAAGACGATCAGCCGCGAAGGTCTCGGGCGCGGGGCATTTGAAACGCTGCGTTCGGTTCCGGGCAATGTATTCGATAATACAGAATATGCAGGCTCGCCGATACTGATCGCGGGCGATAACTTCGGTTGCGGATCGAGCCGCGAACATGCTGCTTGGGCGATGGCCGATCTCGGCATCAGCGCGGTAATTGCGCCGTCTTTCTCAGACATATTTTCAGGCAATGCCTTCAAAAACGGGCTGCTTGCGATCGTGTTACCGCAGGCGGCTATTGACCGATTGATGGAGGTTGCCAAAACAGACCCCATCCATGTCGATCTGGAAACGCAGACGGTGACCACGCCATTTCAAGATCGTTTCGAATTTGAGATCGACCCGTTTCGCAGGCACTGCCTGCTGAACGGTGTCGATGAAATCGGCCTGACGCTTCAGAGCACCGACGCGATTTCGGCCCATGAAACAAAAATTGCGGCTAGCCAGCCTTGGCTCGTGCCGAACGCAGCTTAGGAGAGAGACATGCGCGCATTATTATCGACCGCGACTGGCGGTCCCGAAACATTGACGATGGGCGTTCTGCCCGAACCGGCCGCCGGGCCGGGGCAAGTCGTGATTGCGGTCAAGGCGTGCTCGATCAATTTCCCTGACACATTGATGATTGTCGACCTCTACCAATTCAAACCTGCGCGGCCGTTTGCGCCCGGCGGCGAGATAGCTGGTGTCGTTGACGCAGTCGGCGAAGGTGTGAGCGGCTTTGCCGTCGGTGATAGGGTCATCGGGCTGTGCGGTAATGGTGGTCTGACCGAAAAAGTTGCGGTGCCGACATTCAACGTTTTCAAACTACCCGAGGCGATGTCATTTGAGGACGGTTCGGCATTGTTGCTGACCTACGGCACGTCGATCCATGCACTGAAGGATCGCGCGGCGATGAAAGCTGGCGATAATGTGCTGGTGCTTGGTGGTGCAGGGGGCATCGGCATTTCAGCGATTGAGCTCGCCAAAGCCTATGGCGGCCGCGTGGTTGCTGGCGTTTCGAGTGAGGCTAAGGCCGAAATCGCACGGGAAGCAGGCGCGGACGAGATCGTGGTTTATCCGCACCAACCGTTTGACAAGGACCAATCGAAAGCGGTGGCCGAGATGTTCAAGGCGGCGGCGGGCAAGGACGGGTTCAACATCGTTTATGACACCGTCGGCGGCGATTATAGCGAGCCTGCTGTCCGCGCAATTGCTTGGGAGGGCAAGTTTCTCGTCGTTGGGTTCCCCGCTGGCATCGCCAAGCTGCCGCTCAACCTGACGCTCTTGAAAAGCTGCGATGTCTGCGGCGTTTTCTGGGGTGCATTTGCCGCACGTGATCCCAAACGCAATCATGCCAATGTCGCCGAATTGTTCGATTTATATGCTGCTGGAAAAATCAAGCCGCGGATTTCCGAGGTCTTCCCGCTCGAACGTGCAGGCCAAGCCATTGCGCGCCTCGGGGACCGAGCTGCAGTGGGTAAACTGGTCGTGCAAATTTGACGCCCCCGCCGCGCTTGTTTCAGCGGCGCGAAGCGACTATCTTAGAAGATGAAATATCAGGAACTGCCATGACAACATTCGATAACCGCGAAAATGCCTTTGAAAATAAATTTGCCCATGACGCCGATTTGCATTTCAAGATTACTGCGCGGCGTAACAAGCTGCTGGGCCATTGGGCTGCGGAGAAAATGGGACTAACGCCGGAAGAAACCACGGCTTATGCTACTGCCGTTGTGCAGGCAGATTTCGAGGAGGCGGGTGATGAAGACGTCATCCGCAAATTGCTGGGCGACCTGACCTCGGCGGGCATCGAAGTCGACGACGCGATGATCCGCGCCGCATTGGAAGAGCAAATGGTCGAGGCGCGCCGTCAGTTTATCGAGCCAACCTGATGGCAATGGCGGCGACTGAAATTGAGGGCATGATTCGCGCAGCGCTTCCTGATGCGCTGGTCGAGATTACCGATCTTGCGGGCGACGGCGAACATTATGCCGCGCGCGTAGTAAGTGAGAGTTTTCGCGGAGTTCCGCGGGTAAAGCAACATAAAGCGGTTTATGATGCCTTGGGCGGACGAATGGGCGGCGTATTGCACGCCTTGCAACTGACGACAGCCACACCGTAATTTTTGGAGTATTGATATGAGTGTGAACGAACGGATTGACGAGATCGTCAAAGGCAATGATGTCGTGCTGTTCATGAAAGGCACGCCTTTGTTCCCCCAATGTGGCTTTTCGAGCAAAGCGATTGCAATCCTCGACCATCTGGGTGTTGCTTACGACAGCGTTGATGTGTTGCAGGACATGGAAATCCGCGCCGGCATTAAGGATTATTCCGACTGGCCGACAATCCCGCAGCTTTATGTGAAGGGCGAATTCCTTGGCGGCAGCGACATCATGATGGAGATGTATGAAGCGGGGGAATTGCAGGACATGGTCGAGGCGCAAGGGCTGGCAAAGGCCGAATAATCACTCCGCGCTGTTCACCACTTCCAGCGTTGGCTGCATGATGTGAATCCAAAGCAGCGCCAGCAAGTAGGCGCTGGCGCACATCGCAAACATCGGTGCGTAGCCATAGCCGGAGTCCAGAGACCATCCGGCAAATTCAAGCATTGCAGCACCGCTCAAGTTACCGGCGAGCGCACCTATCGCTATGACACTACCAACTTGGCGCGCTGGAATGATATCAGCGGTCATGCCAAAGATATTGGTCGAAAAGCCCTGATGCGCAAATAGCGCAAAGCCGATGATGAGCGCTGCGATCCATTCATTGGGTGCCTGTAGCGCCAGCGGTATCGGCAAAATCAGCAGCGCATAGAAAAACATCGACCCTTTGCGTGCGGCATTAGGGGTCAGCCCTTTACCCAAAAGGATCGGGAACAATATGCCGCTTGTGAGCGCACCCACCGCCGCAAGGGCGTACACCAAAGCCGTAGGTGCACCGATTTCTGCCTGCCCCAATCCGAACTGACGCGCGAAGAAATCAGGCGCCCAAAACAGAATAAACCACCAGACGAGATCTGTGAGCAACTTTGCCCCTGCCACCGCCCATGTCCGACGTTCCTTAATCAACTCGCGCCAAGGCGGGCCCTTTTTTGCAATCCCGGCAGCAGAAACCCCAGCATCGCCCAACGGTTGCAACTGGCTCGTCCCCAACCACCAAAAAATCAGCCACACAAACCCAAGCGCGCCGGTAATGATAAACGCTTCTTGCCAGCCATAAGTTACAGCAATCCACGGCACCGTTAGCGGCGCGAGGATCGCGCCAATATTGGCAGCACTGTTAATCACACCAATTCCGACCGAGCGCTCGCGGATTGGCAAATAAGTCGCGGCCGACTTCATTGCAGCAGGTGTATTTACTGACTCTGCGACCGCCAACGTGACCCGCGCGGTTACAAACTGCGATACTGTGGTGGCGTAAGCATGGGCCATACCAGCTAGGCTCCATACTGCCACTGCCAGCCCGTATCCCCAGCGCACCCCGAAGCGGTCGATGAACCAACCGATTCCAAGCAAAGCGACCGCAGTGGCCACTTGAAACGCCGAACCAAAATGACCGAACTCGCGGTCGCTCCAGCCGAATTCGAGCTGTAAGGTGGGTTTCAATAACGCGAGTACCTGCCGGTCGAGATAATTGAGCGCAGTGCCAAAGAACAAGAGCGCGATCAGGCCGAAGCGAACCCACTTGGCGGTATCTGTGGCCCCCGCGCCCGTAACCATTGCGTCCACTCCCCGGCCTGCTTAATGCTGGCTTCCATCGCATACATGCCTATAGATGACCATATGACACCGCAAGACATAAACGCGAATTACATCGCTGACCTCTACGGTGAGACCTATCTCGCGCAGGATATGGCGACACCAAAACGGCGTCTGGCGGTGAGCGCTTTATTTCCCGGGTTGATTGTCGTCAGTATCGCGTCGGCTGCGGCAACATGGTTTTCTGAACATTACGCGATGCCTGTAATCTTGGCCGGTCTTTTAATCGGGCTGGCATTGAACTTCGTTTCAGCCGAACAGAAGGTCCATCCCGGCCTCGATTTTTGTGGAACATCGTGCCTGCGTTGGGGAATTGTGCTGCTTGGCACGCAAGTTACTGTGATGCAGATCGGCAGTTTGGGTGCGCTGGCCTTTATTGGGCTGGTTTTCATCATGGCATTGGTGGTTGGTGCCGGACTGCTCGGTGCCCAGCTGGGCGGACAGAGCAGCCTGACCGGCTGGCTCGCAGGCGGGGCAACCGCAATTTGCGGTGCGTCAGCCGCGCTCGCGATCTATGCACTGATCGGGCGAGAGCGACTTAACCAGTCGCAATTCACGCTGACCCTTGTTGGCGTGTCGCTGGCCAGCGCCATTGCGATGTCGTTTTACCCGATTATCGCTGACTATCTGGAATTCACCGATCGGCAAGCTGGCTTCCTGATGGGGGCAGCCATCCATGACGTGGCACAATCGCTTGGCGGCGGCTATAGCGTCAGTCAGGAAGCTGGCGAGGTGGCGACGATCGTCAAGCTATCACGCGTGGCGTTGCTCGCCCCTGCGGTGGCGTTGATCGGCCTAGCAATTGGCAGCATTGACGGCTCGAAACGAAGCCTAGCCGCAAAGCTTAAACTGCCGTGGTTCATTCTTGCTTTTTTTGCTGCAGTCGCCGTCAACTCTCTCATCAGCATGCCCGGTTGGGTCCGCGAATATGGTTTGATTGCATCAAAAGCGATGCTTCTGTTCGCAGTGACGGCAACTGCCATGCGGTCACGCCTCGACTTGTTGCTTGGCCAAGGCTGGCGCGCTTTGCTGCCCGTCATGCTGGCCACGATCACTGCCTTTGTCCTTGCCTGCGGATTTGCATGGCTAGCGTTGTGAGCGACGACATTTTTGATCTCGCGGTCATCGGCGGTGGCATAAACGGCGTGGGCATTGCCCGCGATGCGGCGGGGCGCGGGGCAAAAGTGATCTTGCTCGAACGCGGCGATCTGGCGCGCGGCACATCGTCGGCATCGACCAAACTGATCCACGGCGGGCTTCGTTACCTCGAATATTACGAGTTCAAACTGGTGCGCGAATCATTGATCGAACGCGAACGTTTATGGGCGATCGCGCCGCATATCATCTGGCCGATGCGTTTTGTCTTGCCCTATCAAAAGGGCATCCGCCCGGCATGGCTGGTGCGGCTTGGCCTATTCCTTTACGACCATATCGGCGGGCGCAAATTTTTGCCCGCGACGCGCACGATTGATCTGCGGAAAGAAGCGGCTGGCAAGCCGCTCAACCCTGGGTTTGTCAAAGCCTTCGAATATTCAGATTGCTGGGTCGATGATGCGCGGCTGGTCGTGTTGAACGCGGTGGCAGCCGCCGAATTGGGGGCTGATATCCGGACCAGGTCTCCGGTAACGCATCTCGAACGCCGCGGCGATAACTGGCATATTGACATAGCCGGGCAGGCACCGATCCGCGCCAAAGCGGTTGCGAATGCAGCAGGTCCTGCTGTGCTTGACCTGCTGGCGCGCACGGCCGGGCACAAGCGCGATTCGCAGGAGAAAATCCGGCTGGTGCGCGGATCGCACATCGTGGTGCCCAAGATGTTTGATACGCCCCAAGCCTATTTTTGCCAAAACACCGATAGCCGCATTTTCTTTGCCATTCCTTATGAGGATGACTTCACGCTCATCGGCACCACCGATGCTGATCATCAAGGCAGTCTCGACAATGTCACTGCCACGCAGCAAGAAATTGCGTATATTTGCGAATCTGCCAATGGCTATTTCAAGCAAAAACTGACGCCTGCCGATGTTGTTTATAGCTATGCCGGTGTCCGGCCTTTGGTCGATGACGGCTCGGGCAAACCCGAAGCCGCCTCACGCGGCTATCATTTTGATGTTGATGTGGGGGGCGATGGTAAGGCCCCAATACTGTCGGTTTTCGGTGGCAAGATTACCACTTACCGCCACCTTGCCGACAGCGCCTTGGGGAGGCTGGCACCGTTCCTGCCGGTGCTCACCAGTTCGAGTATGACGTTAAAGGAACCCCTGCCCGGCGGAGACTTCGCAATCGACGGCGCGGCCGCGTTGGCCGCCGAACTTGCGCGCGAATATCCGTTCTTGCCAGCGTCCGTTATCCAGCGACTGACGCGCAGCTATGGCACGCGCGCGCGTGTATGGCTCGGGCTGGCAAAATCGCTCGCTGACCTAGGTCAGGATTTTGGCCACGGCCTGTCTGCCGCCGAAGTCGCTTATCTGATCGCACAGGAATGGGCGCGGTCGGCTGACGACATATTGTGGCGTCGAACGAAGCTGGGGCTGCGCTACACGCCTGAGCAAGCTGCCGCGCTCGAACGGCGTGTTTGCGCGATCATTGACAACGAATCGGTTTAACCATTTCTAATATGGTGTAAAAGAGCAGCATCACGCCAAAGGGGACGGTGCGATGGGGAAAACAAGCCAATATTCTATCAGCCGAGCAGCCGGCAACCGCCGCTTTGCCGCGTTCATCAGCTACAGCCACGCCGACGCCGACGCGGCCGCCAAGTTACAGCGCAAGCTCGAACGGTACCGCCTGCCCAAGCGGATCGCGCAAGCGCGCGAAGGCGACACTGCCGAACTTGGCTCTATCTTTCGCGACCGCGAAGACCTTGCCGCTGCGTCCAGCCTGAGTACCGCCATTCGCGAAGCTTTAAGTCGGGCCGAGGCTCTCATCGTCATATGTTCGCCCGATGCCGCAGCATCACCGTGGGTTGCCGCCGAGATCGAGCTATTCCGAGAACTACATCCCAAAAAGCCGGTGTTGGCGGTTTTGCTTTCCGGTGAACCTTCGGCGTCCTTCCCGGCTGCGTTGGTCGCGAGCGGCAACGAACCGCTCGCCGCCGACATGCGGGCCGAAGGCGATGGTCCGCAACTCGGTTTTCTAAAGATTGTCGCTGGGATTGCAGGCGTCCCGCTCGACGCGCTCATCCAGCGCGATGCGCAACGCCGCGTCGCCCGCGTGACCGCCATCACGGTCGGTGCGCTCGCGGCGATGTTAATCATGGGCATCATGACAACGTTTGCCCTTCAAGCCCGTAACGAAGCAGCGCGGCAGCGCGCGGCATCCGATGGGCTGGTGGAATATATGCTGACCGATTTGCGTGAGAAGTTAAAAGGTGTTGGGCGCATTGATGTGATGGACGCGGTGAATGACCGTGCGATGGCACATTATTCGGCGCAAGCCGCGCTTTCAAACCTGCCACCAGACAGTTTAGAGCGGCGTGCACGGGTTCTACACGCGATGGGGGAAGACGACAACAATACCGGAAAATTCGATGCAGCGCTCGCCAAGTTTCGCGAAGCGCATCGCACGACAGACGCACTGCTAAAACAGAACCCATCCAACCCCGACCGCATTTTTGCCCATGCTCAAAGCGAATATTGGGTCGGGCAGGCGGCGTGGAATAAACGTGACCGTGCAACGACACAGCGGCACTGGGACGCCTATGTTCGTCTCGCTGCCGACTTGATCGAAGTCGATCCCAACCCTGCCCGTGCACATCTCGAAATGGGATATGCGCTCGGCAATTTATGCGATCTGTATCTCTATCAAAATTTCAATGTTGCGAAGGCAGTCGCGCTGTGCCGCCGGTCGGTTGGGCATGAACAGGTGGCACTT
Organism: Sphingomonadales bacterium; assembly: GCA_031361925.1. Taxonomy (GTDB): domain Bacteria; phylum Pseudomonadota; class Alphaproteobacteria; order Sphingomonadales; family Sphingomonadaceae; genus Sphingorhabdus_B. Next base: position 1,250 of record JANLRW010000106.1, on the reverse strand, counting down.
AAGGCAGCACCCGATAACATTGAGATTTCAACTGCAATTGCCAATCGTTTCGGGTGGTTAGCCGAGGCTTATCTGGCGCAAAGAAAGTTCGAAGCGGCCCGAACGGCACGACTACAGGAACGCAAAATTGTTGAAGGGCTGCTCGTGTCCGATCCGACAAATTTCGAGCTTCGCTTCCGGCGGACATGGCCCGAGTTCGGGTTGGCGGATATTTTGGTTAAACAGGGAAAGGAAAGCCAAGGCGCGGTGGCGTATGACGCGGTGGCAAACGATATTTCGGCGCTCGACCAATTAGCGCCCGGCAATGTGCAGATCACTCGCTCACTGGCCAAAACATTGCTCTTTCAAGCACAAGCGCTCGCCGAAGTTGATCCTAGCTCGGCGCAGATTGCGCTGCGCAGGTCCCGGCAGGTCGTCGAAGACTATGAACGCCAACACGGCAAACAGGAACTGCTGAACGGTTTTGCCAAAGGCTTGGACGAATTGGAATGGAAGCTCAAATCCAGAAATGTGGCATTGCGGGACTTGGGCCAGCAAGGACCAGTATTGGGTGACAGCCGAGAATTATTGCAACCGGCGGTGTAAAAAGGGGGAATGGATATGAAGAAATATACGATTATAGCAGGGCTTGTTCTAACGAACTTCGCGCTATCAGGCTGCGAGCAGGGAACGCAGACAAAGCCACCCGAAGCTGTCCAATCCAAGCAGCAATCGCTAATGAATGACGGGTCTGCATCGATCCAAAGTGTTGATCCGACCCAAGTTACACACGGAGACTTGCCGGTTAAATATACCGGAAGCGTTCAATTTGCGGCAAAATATGACGTCCTTGTATTTGTTCGACTTAACCAACAGGGGGCCGGGTCTTACGTCGCGCGGGTTCATCATTTCAACGCGACAGGCAATGATTTTGCTTCAATGAAGGCGCGGATGGAGGTTGCCATTAACTACCTTCGCAAGACAGGAAATATCAACGGAATTCCGCCGGAGTCGCTTAATTCGCCCACGTTGATACGGTCATTCAAAAACATGGCATTTGCCGCACCTTCAAATGTTCTGATTTATTTTGATAACCCAGGACTTACCTACCGCGACATTCCGCTCTTTTTTACCAAAGACTTGGAAGACGGAACCCCCGCAAAAAAGAACAAGGCCTTTTACGATGCAGCCGGTGTCGACATCACGCTTACCGAGGGTGCGAACACCATCCCGGCCAAGGCCGCTTATGTGAGAAACTATTTCACCAAAGG
>JANLRW010000356.1:0-6401 GCA_031361925.1 Sphingomonadales bacterium | reverse complement strand
TTTTGCGACGAGGTTTCGCGCTTGATCTGGGGCGGGGCGGAGAATTGGCATGAGGGAGAGCATCTCGCTGACGCGGCTAAGCGAGCGGGGCTGGATTTGGCCGAACTCGATGCCGAGGCGATCAGCGATGCCGAAGCGCTGGACGCCGAAATTACCGCCAATCAGGCCGCGCTAGAAGCGTCAGGCCATTGGGGCGTCCCGACATTGGTCTTTGATGGCGAGCCGTTTTTCGGGCAGGACCGTATTGAAATGGCCGTCTGGCGGATGCAGCAAAAAGGACTTACAACCCGTTAGTCAGCCATCACGGGTTGCTGACCCGGTGCAGGCTTGCCTGGTTTCAGGAAGAAAATCATCGGGCTGATTATGATGAGCAGTATCATCATCAGTTTGAAGTCATCCAGATAGGCGATCATTGCCGCCTGCCGGTTGATTTCCAGGTTGATCATCTGCAGCGCAGCTTCACCGAGCGATCCCAACCGGTCGGCGCTTGACAGATCGACGGCAGGTATCGACGATGCCGTTATATGACCTGCCAAATCCTCATGACTGGTTTGCATATTGCGCGCAAGCATCGTGGTCATCACCGAAATGCCAAAACTTCCGCCCAGACTACGGAATAGATACAGCAGGGCAGAGCCGTCGGTTCGAAGACGCATAGGTAGCGTAGAAAACGCAACGCCGTTTAGCGGTATGAACACAAATCCCATGCCAAACCCTTGGAGCAAACCGGTGTACACTATGGGATGCCAATCCATGTTTAGCGACCAACGGGTCATATACCACATCGACCCCGCAGTCAGCAGGAAGCCGCAGAATATGATTGCGCGTGGATCGATTTTACCTGTCATCCGTGACGCTAAAAACATCGCGAGCAATATGCCGACCCCGCGCGGTGCAAGCAAAATCCCGGTATCGAACACCGTGTAACCGTACAAATTTTGCATCATCGGTGGTAACAACGCAAATATGCCAAACATCATTAAGCCGACGAGAACCATAAAACAAAGCGAGGTTGCAAAATTGCGGTCTGTGATCAGCAAACGGTCGAACATTGGTCTGGTGGTAGTAAACTGATGCGTGACGAACATCCACATCGCGGCAATTACAACGAGCAACTCGGTGCGTATTTCCCAGCTCTGCAACCAATCTTCCTGCTGTCCCCGGTCGAGCATCAGTTGCAGGGTGGCCAGACCGATGGCCAGTATCGCAAATCCGAATAGGTCAAGCTGACGGCGGTTAATCGGGCGTGACGGCAACAGCCACCATAATAATGCCAACGTTGGAATTCCGATCGGCAAATTAATATAGAATACCCATCGCCAGTTATAGCTTTCGGTAAGCCACCCACCAATCATTGGCCCGAAAATGGGCGCGACCATTATCCCCATGCCCCAGAGGGCCATTGCGCGGGGGGCTTGGGAGGGTCGATTGATATCTAGCATGATCGTTTGCGATAATGGTCCGATAAAGGCGGCGCAAATGCCTTGAAGAACCCGAAATGCGACCATTTCTGAAAGGCCAGTAGCGATCCCGCAGAGCATGGACGCCATAATGAAGCCACCAACCGCACCCAGAAACAAACTGCGTGAACCGATCCGGTCGGCCAGCCATCCGGTAATCGGCATCGCAACCGCACTGGCGACGATGTAACTGGTGAGCACCCAAGTAATCGTATCCATCGTCGCGCCAAGGCTGGTCTGCATATGCGGAATGGCGACGTTGGCGATTGTGGAATCAAGGATCTGGATGATGGTCGCACCCATTACCGCCAGCGTCAGTAATCCCTTATGCTTGACGGGGTAAGCCGCGACGTCGGCGGAGTTACTGGTCGGTGTCGATACGGACATGTGCCGACAGCCCCGCGATCATCGTTCGTTTCGGCTTGTCGGTAATCGAAATGCGAACTGGCACGCGCTGCGTCACCTTCACCCAATTGCCATTGGCATTCTGCGCCGGAAGGACCGAGAATTCCGAACCCGTGCCCGCGCCGATGCTTGATACCTTGCCGCGGAGCTTGATGTCGGGATAGGCATCGAAGGTTATTTCTGCGGGCTGGCCTATGCGCATCTTGGCGAGGTCAGTTTCCTTAAAATTGGCTTCGATCCAGCTGTTACCGCTGGCGACCAGCGTCACTCCGGGCAGTCCTTGAACCATCATCTGACCTACCTGCAAACGGTCGGCCTGACTGACGATGCCTGCGACCGGTGCGCGCACTTCGGTGCGCGAAAGATTGAGCAGCGCCGAATCGCGTTGCGCTTGACCAGCCTTAACAGCAGGATTTACCCCGGGGGCTGCCGCGCCAGTGGCGAGCGCTGCCCGCGCCTTGGCGGCGTCGGCTTGCGCGGTCGCCACCCGGCTGCGCGCATCTGACAGTGCATGTTCAGCCGCCTGTAACCGTGCCCTTGTTGTAAAGCCGTCCTGCATCAACGCCGACTGCCGCTGATATTCCTTCTCGTAAAAGCCAACATCCTCGCGCGCGCTGTCGATATCAACTCCCGTCGTGCGGTAGTCGGTTTCGAGTGTTGTGACCCTGACCTGCGCTGCCGCGATGCTGGCATCGGCCTGCTCGATTGCGATGCGGTACGGCTCGGGGTCGATCCGGAACAATAAGTCTCCCGCACCTACCATCTGGTTTTCGTGCACCGCGACCTCGACAATCCGACCGCCGACTTCTGCTGAAATGGAGACCTTGTCCTGCTGCACATAGGCATTATCAGTCGAGACATAATGATCATTTGCGATGTAATAAGCGCCGCCGCCGACGATCAGCATAACTGGCACCGAAAGCATGAGCGCAAGGCGCGCAAAGCGGCGTGGCTTCTTTTCGGCGGCCACGACGACCCCGGTGTGCAAGTCAGCCTCAGCCATTGGCGGCTTCTAATGGTTTGCGGGTCAAGTTGGCGCGGATGATGTTAAGCATGTCCTCTAACTGGGCTTGCTTTGCTTTGTCGATGCCGCCCAAGGCGTCGACGAATAGCGCGTGGGCAGTGGGCTGTAAGGCCACTATTTTAGCTTCGCCCAGCGCAGTGAGATGCAGTCGCCATGCACGGCGGTCGTTGGCATCGGCACGTCGCTCAACCAGGCCTGCATCCTGCAACCGGTCGACCATGCGACCGAGCGTAATTGGCTCAACATCGAGCATGTCAGCCATGCTGACCTGAGTGCTGCCGTCAAAACGGCGGAGGAGCGCAAGGACACGCCATTGCGGGCGAGTAACGCCCAGCGCCCGTGCGCGCTCGTCAAACGAACGACGCAGCAGCCGTGCGGCATCACCAAGCAAGAAACCGATATCGTCACTCATCTGAGCGATATAATAGCAATGCTTATTATACGCAATAGATACTAAATCGCAGCACTCGAAATAACTTTCCTACACGGCCTCATCATGCCAATCACTTGGCGATAACGATGTGAAAGGGATGGCTATAGTGGCAATAACGGTGTTGGATTTGAGCGCGCTTTTTGTGTCGCTTGGGCGATGTGAAACCACTGTGAACTTGCAAGGATTTCTGCGACCGTCGGTTCGGTATGCGCGATGATTAAATCTAACAGCTTTTGTGTCGGCGATGGCGTCCAGATCGCGTGGCGCGAGGTCGGTAATGGCTGTCCGCTGATCCTGATCCACGGCTATTTCAGCGAGGCTGATACCAACTGGATCAAATACGGTCATGCTGTGGCGTTGGCCGATGCTGGCTACCGTGTGATCATGCCCGACCTACGTGCGCATGGGTTGAGCGATAAACCACATGATCCGGCCCGGTATCCAAAGGACATATTGGCAGACGACCAGTTTGCGTTGATCGCGCATCTGGGCCTGACCGATTTCGACCTTGGCGGCTATTCGCTCGGCGGGCGCACAGTGGCACGGATGCTGGCGCGCGGGTGCGAACCACGGCGTGCGATTATATCGGGGATGGGATTGCAGGGGCTGACCAGCACCAACAAGCGAGGGGATCATTTCCGGCATATCCTCGATAATCTGGGTGCCCACGAAAAGGGAACGCCTGCGTGGATGGCCGAGGCGTTTCTCAAAACCACCGGCGGCGATCCGGTGGCACTCCGGTTAATTCTCGATACGTTCGTAGACACAAACGAAGAAGAGTTGCGCGCCATCGAGGTGCCCATCGCTGTTATTTGCGGCGAGCACGATCAGGACAATGGCTCGGCTGCGGCGCTGGCTGAATTGCTACCGCACGGCAAGCTGTTCACCGTGCCCGGCAATCATATGAGCGCGGTTATCAAGCCCGAGCTCGGCCGAGCAATGGTCGAGGCATTGGCCGGGGATGCATGGTGAGCCAGCCTTCGTTCGATATCCAGCCGACTTTGACTGGCAAGAGAGTTTTGCTTCGTCCGTTGCGTGACGATGACTTCGAAGAGCTTTACGCCGTCGCATCAGATCCCGAAATTTGGGCAATGCACCCGTATCGCGATCGTTACAAACGCGACGTATTCGGCATTTTTTTCGATGATGCAATGGCATCGAAAGGCGCATTGGCGTTTATCGATCAGGCTGACGGCCGATTGATCGGCAGCAGCCGTTTTGCGAACTATAACGCAGAGGCGAACGAAATCGAAATCGGCTGGACCTTCTATGCAATCTCGCATTGGCGCAATGGCACGAACCGTGAAGTGAAAGCACTGATGCTAAATCACATCTTCCCACATGTGCGTACAGCGGTGTTCCAGATCGGAGCGGGGAACGCTCGCTCACGCACGGCAGTCGAAAGGCTGGGAGCGAAACTGGTGGGTGAATATGAGCGCGAATATCGCGGGGAAACTCAACCTTATGTGCGTTATGAACTGACGGTCGAGGATGCACGCAGCGGCGCGTTGGCGGGTATGCTGTTGGGTGGAAGTCAGTATGGTCGAGAGTAAGCTGGAGCGTAATTTCTGGCGCTTCTGGCTCGGCGGGTTGCTGATTCTGGCGGCGATGGTTGCGATGAACTCGTGGTTCGTGACCGATGCTTCGCCTTGGGGCATCCGCGATCATCAATCGGCTGGGACGGCAGCGCGTGTCGATGCTATCCAGACAGCATGGCAGGCGAGGGATGTGCTTGGTTTGGCGCGGCTGGGGATTGCCATCGACCTTGTCTATATCGCGGTATATTCATTCGGCGCTTATTGTGGCGGCCGTCTGTTCGCGGCGAGTGATAAACCAAGCTTGCGGCGGTTAGCATGGATTATTGTCGCTGCGGCTGTAATCGTCGGCGTGGCTGATTACACTGAGACCATCTGCCAGTTCATCCAAGTCATGAACTTCAAAGGCAGCGACGTCTTGGCAGGCATCGCCGCGACCGCGCAGCCGATCAAATCAACGGCGTTTCTCACCAGTTTTCTGGGGGTATTGGCGGCGTTATTTGTTCGAAGGATGACACGGCGAAGCGCTTGACGGGGCTGGGGGAAAGTTTCACCATTGCGTCATATTATTTGCTGAGGAGCACGCCCCTATGAAAATACTCGTCTCGGTCGCCGCTATGGCGATTGCCACATTATCGTTGCCCTCGATCGCCGCCGCGCAAGAGGCGGCAGCAGCGGCCGCTTCTCCAACGGTCGCTGACGCCGAGGGCTTTCTTGCCAAGGCAGAGAAAGACCTGTTCGGGTTTTCGGTTGAGGGTGGTCAAGTTGCGTGGATTAACGTCACATATATCACGGATGATACCGACGCGCTGGCAGCAAAATACGGCGAAATTGGTACCGAGAAGGCGGTGCAATACGCTCTTGAAGCTGCCAAATACCAGAACGTGGCTGGGCTATCCGCCACATCCAAACGCAAGCTTGATATATTGCGCGGTGGCTTAGTATTGCCAGCGCCAACTACGTCGGGTGCGGCCAAGGAACTGTCCGAAATCGCGACTAAATTAAACTCAGCTTATGGTAAGGGTAAAGGGACGCTCAAGGGCCAACCGATCAACGGGTCGGACATCGAGGCCGAAATGGGCACCAACCGCGACCCTGAGCAACTGAAGGAAATGTGGACCAGCTGGCATGATAATGTCGGCGCGCCGATGAAGAACGATTATGTGCGGATGGCCGAAATCGGCAATCAGGGCGCAAAGGAACTTGGTTTTGCTGATTTAGGCGCGATGTGGCGTTCGGGCTATGATATGCCTGCCGACGATTTTGCGCAGTTGACTGATAAATTATGGCTTGAGGTCAAGCCGCTCTATGACGAGCTGCACACCTATGTCCGCACCCAACTGAACAAGAAATATGGCGACGCCGTTCAGGCCAGGACTGGCCCTATCCGTGCCGATTTGCTCGGCAATATGTGGGCGCAGGAATGGGGCGATATCTATGACATTGTGGCACCTCCGGGGTCGGGTGACATCGGTTATGACATCGGCGCGTTACTCAAGGAAAAGGGCTATGACGAGATGAAAATGGTGAAGACCGGCGAGGGC
>JANLRW010000354.1:0-4727 GCA_031361925.1 Sphingomonadales bacterium | reverse complement strand
GCGTTAATTAGCCAGAAATCGCTCCATAGCTGCGTTCACGGCTTCGGGTTTTTCCCAAATAACGAAATGTCCACAGTCATAAACCCGCTCGACAATGACATTCGGCACGAGCGTTTCAATGCCGTTGATATTAGCTGACGGCAGCGCCAGATCGTCCATCGCCCAGACAACCAAAGTCGGTATGTTGAGTTTGGGGAAATCGCTGCTGGCAAAGGCAGGTATTTCCGCCGGTTCATCCATCACGGGCACAACCAGCGCCGACGCACGGTACCAGTTAAGCATCCCGAAACAGGCGTCGCGGTCTTCCCAGTCCTTGAGTAACGCCGCGCGTTCATGACGTTCCATCGCGCTTGGCTTGTCCCAGTTAATCGTTTCAAGCAAAAGCCCGGTCAGCCCCTTTTCGCGCACCAAAGCATCATTGGCCGCGTCGCGGAACGCCCGGATATATTGGCTGGATGCGCGCTGGTGCATATCGGTAATCACTAGTCGCTGGAACAGATAAGGGTGCGGCGCATTGGCGATAATGGCGCGTTGCACTCTACCTGCCCACGCCAGATTGAAACCGCCCGGTTGCCCGTTCAGCGCGACGCTCCATGCAATTGCGCCGCCCCAATCATGACCGGCGATGATGAACTCCTGCACGTCCAGCGCGTCGGCCAGCGCGAAGATATCGGCGGTCAACTTGTCGGCGGTATAGGCCTCCACGTTTTGAGGCTTCGATGATCCTCGGTAACCCCGCTGGTCGGGTGCGATGCAATAATAGCGGTCGGAAAATACTGCGATCTGGTGCCGCCATGTCCGGTGCGATTCGGGAAACCCGTGGAGGAAAATAATCGCAGGATTTGCCGGGTCTCCGGCGGTAAAGGCATCCATTTCGATGCCGGTGGAAAGGGAAAGGCGGCGGTGGGCCAGATCGGTCACGCATCACTCCGGGTAAGGGGTATTTCGGGAACGGGTATAAACTCCTCGCTATCGCCTTGTATTGTAGGAAATAATCTATTTTTCCAATCTGACTTTGCCTGATTGATGCGATCGCGTGAGGATGACACGAAATTCCACCAGACATGTCGGGGCGTCTTAAACGCCTCGCCACCGAGCAGCATGACGCGGCAGTCGGTTTCAGCCTTTAATGTCATGGTTTGCCTCGGCTTCAAGACGTAAAGGCAGTGTGTGTCGAGCATCTCGCCGTCGAGGCTAGCCGACCCGAGCGCTACCAGCACAGCGCGCTCATCGGCTTCGGCGTCGATCGGGATGCTCGACGCCGCATTCATCAATATATCGGCATAGACTGTCGCGGCGTGTTGCGTTGTCGGTGCGGTTTCGCCCCATAATGATCCCATAATCACCCGCGCCGACACGCCGTCATTCTCGATCAAAGGCAGATCGTCCTTGGCGACATGTTCGAAGGCCGGATCAATTTCCTCTTTACCATCGGGCAAAGCCAGCCATGTCTGCATCCCGGAAATCGGCGAGCCAGCCGCGCGTTCAAACTGCGGCGTGCGTTCGCTATGCACAATGCCCCTGCCTGCGGTCATCAAATTCAGTGCACCCGGCCTGATCGTTGCCAACGTGCCAAGGCTGTCACGGTGGTCGATAGCGCCATCAAACAAATAGGTCACTGTCGCCAGATTGATATGCGGATGCGGCCGGACATCCATTCCTTGGCCAATGTCGAAATGCGCCGGGCCGAACTGATCAACGAAAATAAACGGGCCAACCATAGTCAACCCCTTGCTCGGCAAAGTGCGGCGGACCTCAAATGCGCCGAGGTTATGGGTAACCGGAACGATAGCGAGCATAGCAAAATATCTGCCTCGACGCCGATATTGTCAAGCGAGCGGTTACCTCAATCTTCGAACCGGCCTTCTTCGCGCAGCTTCAAACCCGCAGTCTGCAGCGGCGTCACCGTATTGGCAAAAGTTTTGGGCGTCATGCCGGTATATCGCCGAAATTCCCTATTCATATGCGATTGGTCAAAATACCGAAGGGCATCAAGTTCGCGCTCGCTGGGGCTACTGAAACCGCGAAATGCGGTCGCTGAATCAAGGAACCTGCTTCGCCGTAATATGGCTTTCGGGGTCAGGCCAAAGGCAGCAAGGCACCGTCGTTCAAGCTGCCGCGTCGACAGCCCGACTGCGATTGCCGCATCCTCGACACGCATTGTGCTGTCGGTACGGGCAATAACTTCGAACCGCGCCATCTGCGCATCTGCACCGGGCGTGCGCAATATCGAAATGCGTTGCCTAAGCGCGCTCTCCATTGCCGCGACTTGCGTGTCATCGTCATTTGCAAGCGACACGGCCGTAAACATTGTTTCCGCCAGATCACCCCACAATTTTTGCAACGGCCACATCGCGTCGGAAAGCGCATGATGCGGGTCTGAAAACAGCGCATGCCAACCGCTGGGTCGGATCGCAAAGCCAGTGACTGCGAAACCACCCTTCACGCGGACGCGCAAAGGCCGGCTGTTCGCACCGAAGAACACAATATTTCCAGCAGTGCTCCATTCACCGGGGCTTGTTTCAGCGGCCCAATCGCCGCGTATGAGACAGCGCACGAAAGCAGTTTCAGCGAGCAAAAAATCCTCAATCACAGCGCCGTCAGGCAGCGGCGCTTCGAACACGTAAAATCGGCGGATATAAGGAACAAGATCGGCAGATGGCCGATATGTGCGCGACAGCAGCATGTGCCCCTCGTGGTTGAATACGACCCAAAGCAGTCCCGACTGCCCTTCAAGAAACGTAAACTTACGCATCAAGGCGTTGTCAAGCAAGGGTAATCCGCCACGTCTGGGCGACTTACTCGCCCGGTGCCCTCGCCTTGATCGCGAGTGCATGGACTCGTTCGCCGGGAATATCACCGCGCGCTTTGTTGACCGTCGATTGTCGCATCACGCGCACTATCCCACCGCTTCGAGCATATTGGCGATGTCGAGAGGAAAAATGGGTTCATGCCAATCCCGCAGCTCGCTTGGTTCAAACCAGCGATATTCCTTCATGATTTCCCGTTCGATTTCCTCATGTCCGCTCAGATCGATAGCTTGCCCTGCCGTTCGCACCACGAAGTAATGTTCGTCGGCGATAATCTCTTCACCCCAATGTGCCTTAAAGCGGTTGGTCCGCATTTCAACAACATGGCCAACATGATGATCGAGCCCCGTTTCCTCCCGCAATTCGCGCCGCGCAGCGGATGCGAAATCTTCGCCCTCATCGAGTGCGCCCCCGGGTGTTGCCCAAAATGCTGCACGGTTCGGCGGCGAGAAACGAAAAAGTAGCAGATATCCCGCCGGATCGATGACTAGTAGCCGCGCGCTGTCACGCCGCTTCAGGGCGGCCTGCACGCTCACTCTCCAGGTGCCCTCGCCTTAATCGCCAGTGCATGGACTCGTTCGCCCGGAATGTCGCCAAGCGCCTTGTTGACCATTCGCTGCCGCATTACACGGTTTACGCCGGCAAAGGCGGAACTCTCGATTTCCACCGTGAAGTGCGATTCGCCCGATCCGTCGTCACCGCTATGGCCGTGATGGCTGGCGCTGTCATTGACCACCGCGAGATGCGTCGGCGCGAAGGCCGCGGTTAGCAGCTGTTCCATTTCAATTTGCGCGAGGCCTTTTTCCATAGTTCCCGTATTCCCATATCAGCAGTTTTTCGCCAAGGGGAATTATGGCGTCCGACCGCTCATCTGACCGATTTCATGGCCGCGTGCGTGGTTCTCGCGCACATTGTGCATATCCCGGCTGTCCGGAGGCTGGAGAGTTCCGCGCACCAGACCTGTCGGGTCGCGCTGCCTCACCCAATGGCCCCGGCGATTACCAGTATTTGTGCCTTGACCATGTCCGCGAATTCAACACCGCTTATGACTGGTTCACCGGGATGAGCGCGGAGGAGATTATGGCGGCGCAAAGCCCAACTTATGTGTGGGCCAACGAAACGCGCGCATTTCGACCAACCGCCGGTGTCGATTCGCCACCGAAATGGGCCGATTTTCATGACCCGTTGGATGCCATTTCTGCGCGGTATCGAGAGCGGATGCCAAAACGGCGGGCCGATGGGCACATCTTCTCACCCGAGGATCACCGCGCGCTAAAGACGCTAGGGCTAGGCGAGGATGTCGACCGGCGCGCGCTGCGCTCGGCCTATTCGGCACTGGTGCGCAAATTCCACCCCGACAAAAATGGCGGTAACCGGTCTTATGAAAAGGCTTTGCAAGACGTCATCGCGGCCTATACGCACCTTAAAAGCTCTCCCGCCTTTACCTGACGAGATACGAAAATGACCGACATTCCCAACATTCAGCCCGACAGCCGCGATGCCACCATATTGGCCGCTCCCGACAAGACGATCAGCGTGCGCGAAATGTTTGGAATCGACGTCGACATGGAATGCCCCGCATTTTCAGAAGCAGACGAGCGCGTGCCCGACCGCGACGACGCTTATGTGTTCGATGCCGACACCACGCTCGCGATTTTGGCAGGCTTTGCCCATAACCGCCGTGTCATGGTGCAGGGCTATCACGGCACGGGCAAATCAACGCATATCGAACAGGTTGCGGCGCGGCTGAACTGGCCGTGCATCCGGATTAACCTCGATGCGCATATTAGCCGGATCGACCTGATCGGCCGCGACGCGATTGTGCTGCGCGATGGTCAGCAAGTTACCGAATTCCGCGAAGGATTGCTCCCTTGGGCGCTGCAAACGCCGACGGCTTTGGTGTTCGACGAATATGAC
>JANLRW010000336.1:0-12323 GCA_031361925.1 Sphingomonadales bacterium | reverse complement strand
TTGAAAAGGCGGACCTCGATACTCTGCTCGCCAAGGCTGATTTCATCACGCTGCACACGCCACTCACTGATCAGACACGCAATATCCTCAGCCGTGAAAACATCGCCAAGTGCAAAAAGGGCGTCCGGATTATCAACTGCGCCCGCGGTGGATTGGTCGATGAAACTGCACTCAAAGAAGCGCTCGACAGTGGTCAGGTCGGCGGCGCTGCGCTCGATGTGTTCCAGACCGAACCTGCAAAGGAATCGCCCTTGTTCGGCACACCGAACTTCATCTCGACCCCGCATTTGGGGGCATCGACCGACGAAGCGCAGGTCAATGTTGCCATTCAGGTGGCCGAGCAGTTGTCGGACTATCTGGTAAATGGCGGCGTCACCAATGCTCTCAACATGCCGAGCCTGTCGGCGGAGGAAGCGCCGAAATTGAAACCCTACATGTCGTTGGCGATGAAGCTGGGTTCGCTCGTTGGCCAGCTGGCCCATGACGATCTCGATAACATATCAATCGAGGTCGAGGGTGCTGCCGCCGAGCTGAACATCAAGCCAATTACTGCCGCCGTGCTGGCGGGTTTCATGCGGCGCTTCTCCGACGCGGTGAACATGGTCAACGCGCCCTATCTCGCAAAAGAGCGCGGCTTCGATATCCGCGAAGTGCGGCATGATAAAACCGGCGCGTATCACACGCTGATCCGCGTGACGGTGAACACGACAGCTGGTGCGCGCTCGGTTGCAGGGACGTTGTTCGGCAATGGCGAAGCGCGGCTAGTCGAGATTTTCGGCATCAGCCTTGAAGCCGAACTTGAGGGTAATATGCTCTATATCGTCAATGAAGATGCCCCCGGATTTATCGGTCGCGTCGGCACGACTTTGGGCGAAGCTGGCCTCAATATCGGCACCTTCCACTTGGGCCGCCGCAGCGCTGGCGGTGAAGCAGTGTTGTTGCTGACGATGGACTCGGCCATTGAAGAGCCCGTGCTATGGCAGGTTTGCAAGCTGCCGGGTGTAAAGACGGTAAAGGCGCTGAAGTTCTGAACGGGGGGCTTTCGCAGGCAAACTTTTCGCGTAAAGAGCGCGCATGACCGAGATACCGCCCGATCTTTTGCCCGAAGGCTTCCGCGACCGGCTTCCGCCGCAAGCGGAGGCTGCGGCGCGGGTTGCTCGGGCTATGCTCGATGTGCTGGCGTCGAACGGCTATGCGCGCGTTGCGCCCGCAATCGCCGAGTTTGAAAGCAGCTTGTCGGCGCGCAGCGGCGGTGCGACGCGGAATAGCCTGCTGCGCTTTACCGATCCCGTATCAGGGCACACGCTTGCATTGCGCGGCGACATCACAGTGCAGGTCGGCCGGATCGCGACTACGCGGCTGGCCGATGTGCCGCGGCCATTGCGGCTTTGCTATCACGGGCAGGTTTTGCGTCTGCGCGCTCGGCAGTTGCGGCCCGAACGCGAGATCACGCAATTGGGGGCAGAGCTGATTGGCAATGATAGTGTCGCCGCTGCTTCGGAAATTGTTGGTATTGCAGTTGATGCGCTTGAGGCAGCCGGAATAAAGGACATCATCGTCGATTTCACTTTGCCTGATCTGGTCGAAACTCTGGCCGTGAAGGCATTGCCATTGTCGCCTGACAAAATCGACGCAGTGCGTTCCGAACTCGATATGAAGGATGCGGGCGGCCTGAGTGCGCTCGGAGCGGACGCCTATCTACCGTTATTGGCGGCGACCGGTCCCTTTGCCGAGGCGGTCGAGAAATTATGCGCCATCGACGCAGGCGGCGCTCTCGCGTCGCGGATAGCCGGACTGGAGGCCATTGCCGCATCGGTTGCAGGGCGCGCGACCATCACGCTGGACCCGACCGAGCGCCACAGTTTCGAATATCAAAACTGGTTCGGCTTCACGCTGTTTGCCAAGGGTTACACAGCCGCGCTCGGTCGCGGTGGCACCTACGCCATACAGCGATCCGGTGGAGGCCATGAAGTGGCCACGGGCTTTTCGCTTTATCCCGATCCGCTGATTGATGTGATGGCGGAAGCGACTGAGAACCGGAGGTTGTTCCTGCCAGCAGGGACGCTGCCAACCAAAGCCGCACAGATGCGCGCAGAAGGCTGGGTGACGATCGCCGCCCTGGATGAGAAGGACAGTGCTGAAGGCCTTGGCTGCACGCACATCCTAGCAAACGGCCAAGCCACGCCGCTATAACACTGACTTTATAAACGCTGCGAATTCGCGTGTGATCAGGTTGTCGCCTGCGCCGACATCGTGGTTGATCTCCAGATGGCTTGAATTGGGCACGGCTAGTATGCGCGTTTCGTCGCCTGCCTTATCAAGCGCAGCGGCAAAATCTCGCGTCTGGCTTGTCGCGTCTTTTCGCTTGGCATCATGGATCATGAGCCAATGCCCGACGTTGGGCGACTTTGCATAGGTTATCGGAGAAAGACGTTTCTGATTGGCAGGGTCGGTCCCGAAAGCACCGGTATAGAGCTTGGCCAATAGCGGCCCGCCGTTGTCGTTCATCTGCGTCGCAACATCATAGCCCGCACCATCGAGCAGAACCGTCCCGCGAATGGCAGACAGCGGTACACCAGCAGCTTTGAAATAGCGCTCATCGCTGGAGACCAACGCCGCCAAATGGGCACCGGCGCTGTGACCTGAAATGATGATGCGGTCTGGGTCGAAGGCCAATTCTTTCGCGCGCCCGCGTAAGTAAGCGACAGCGGCGGCGATGTCGGTTGCCTGCCCGGCAGGGTCGGCGTCTGGCACAAGGCGATAGCCCAGTGACGCAAATGCGTAGCCGTGAGCCGTGAAATATTTGGCCTTGTCACCGGTTCCGCTTTTTTTGTCGCCAACTGTCCAGCCACCGCCGTGTATGAATATCACCAGCGGCGGCCGTTTTGCAGGGTCGGAAGCCGGATAAAAATCAAGTGCCTGTTTGGGGTGGTCGCCGTAACTATATTCGGTCCCGCCAGTCGGAATGGTCGCGCGCGCCTGTTTGCGCTCCGCCATTCTAACCAGGCCCATTGTGCAGCTTTGCGAAAACTGTCCAGCTTGCGCCTTTTCTTTAATACACGCGACGATAGCCACCCGCCCGCCCGCTTTGCCGCATTGTTGCATGACTTCCTGTCGGCATTCTGCGGGAAGCCGCTGTCGCTGCGCCACTGCGCAGGTTGCAACCATCACGAGCGCGGTGCCCGCCAAAATCCATTTTTGCACCTCATGCCTCCATCGACGCTTTTGGGTGGACGTCTTGCGCCCATCCTCATAACGCGGGGCACGGCGAATCCCTTTGCAGAAAATTTCCTTCGGCAAAGAAAAAGGCCCTCGATAGTTTTGAGGAACTTATGGCGAATGTAACCGTAATCGGCGCGCAGTGGGGCGACGAGGGCAAAGGCAAGATTGTCGACTGGCTGGCCGAACGCGCCGATGCTGTTGTCCGTTTTCAGGGCGGGCATAATGCAGGCCACACTTTGGTGGTTGGCGAGAATGTCTACAAATTGTCATTGCTGCCATCAGGAATTGTGACCGGCACGCTGTCGATCATAGGTAATGGCGTGGTGCTCGATCCTTGGGCATTGCGCGATGAAATGGCGAAGCTGCGCGGGCAGGGAGTTTCGATCACCACCGAGAATTTTGCGCTCGCGGATAATTGTGCACTAATCCTGCCGATCCACCGCGACCTCGATGGGCTGCGCGAAACTGCGGCCGGTTCGGGCAAGATCGGCACCACCGGGCGCGGTATCGGCCCCGCTTATGAGGATAAGGTGGGCAGACGGGCGATCCGCGTGTGCGATCTGGCACATCTCGATGCGCTTGACGCCCAGCTCGACCGACTTTGCGCGCATCACGACGCGCTGCGCGCTGGTTTTGGAGAACCGTCGGTCGACCGCGAACGCTTGATCACCGACCTAAAGGAAATCGCGCCGTTCGTCCTCGAATATGCCGAGCCGGTCTGGAAGCGCCTCAATCAAGTGCGCAAGGCTGGCGCGCGGATATTGTTTGAAGGCGCGCAAGGGGTGCTGCTCGACGTCGACCACGGCACTTATCCTTTTGTCACCAGCTCGAATACCGTTTCGGGCACAGCGGCATCGGGCTCAGGCCTTGGCCCAAGCGCCGCTGGTTTCGTGCTTGGCATTGTCAAGGCCTACACCACGCGTGTCGGCTCAGGCCCTTTTCCAACCGAACTGGAAGACGAAACTGGCCAGCGCCTCGGCGAAAAAGGTCATGAATTCGGCACCGTCACCGGGCGCAAGCGCCGCTGCGGATGGTTTGATGCAGTGATTGTCCGCCAAAGCTGTGCTGTATCGGGCGTTACGGGAATCGCGCTCACCAAGCTCGATGTCCTCGACGGGTTCGAGACGATCAAAATCTGCACCGGCTACCGCTTGAACGGCAAGGTCTATGATTACCTCCCTGCCCATGCCGCCGATCAGGCATCGGTCGAACCGATCTACGAGGAAATGTCCGGCTGGCAGGAAACCACCGCAGGCGCGCGTAGCTGGGCGGATCTGCCTGCGCAGGCCATCAAATACATCACCCGCGTTCAGGAACTGATCGAAACGCCGGTCGCACTCGTTAGCACTTCGCCGCAGCGCGAGGATACGATCCTTGTGAGAGACCCCTTTGCGGATTGATGCCATCCTTGCTGCCTTGTTGCTGCTCTCTAGCTGCGGAAGTGGGAATGCGCGTGACGCTGCGCCAAACATCGCTAAAGGCGTGAAAGCAGACCGGATATTGATCGACAAGAGCGACCGGCTGATGATCCTCTACAAAGGCGAAGCCGAAATCGCGCGCTATGCCGACATCAAAATGGGTGACGCGCCATCCGGCCATAAACGTTTCGAGGGCGACGAGAAAACGCCTGAAGGCAGCTACACCATCAATGGGCGTAACCCGGCGAGCAGCTATCATCTTTCATTGCGGATCTCCTATCCGAATGCCGCTGACCGGGCCTATGCGAAGTCGAAGGGCAAATCGCCAGGCGGCGATATCTTTATCCACGGCCAGCCGAATATGTCACCCATCGTGCGACTGTCGCATGACTGGACCGATGGCTGTATCGCAGTGAGCAATGCCGAGATAAAACAAATCTGGAAACTCGTGCCTGACGGCGCAAACATTACCATCCGGCCTTAGCCGCTTTTGAGTTCCGCGGTCAGCCGCAGGCTTGCTCGCCAGAAGAAAACTGCCGGGATCAGCCCGAGCCACGCCGCGCCGTAAAGCACCCAGCGCACGCTCTCGACACCGGCAACCGGTTCGAGCGCATCAGACAAAACGCCGAAGAGAAGCGGTCCGAGGCCGAGCCCGATGAGGTTCTGCCCAAACACCACCAACGAAGCGGCCACGGCGCGCGCTTCTGGGCGCACTAAGCCTTGCACACAACCATAAGCTGGGCCGTAATATGCCGAGTTAAGGATGGTCGGCACGACCAGCAACACGACGGCCATCCGCCAGTCGTCGGCTGAGTAGCTTGCAAACAACAGCGGCGCGGCAACCGCCATACCGATCGCTGGCAATGTTAGCAGGTGCCTTTTGTCACGTTTGCCATAGACATCGGCCATTTTTCCGCCGAGCCATGTGCCGATAATGCCAGAAATGCCCAAAGCAACCGCCATTGCCAGGCCAGCCTCGGTGGTCGAAAAGCCATGCGAGCGGATGAAGAAACTGATCGTCCAGAGCCCCTTGCCATAACTTAAGAACGCGGTGAACGACGCTGCAATGAAGATGTAGAGATAGGCTTTCGACACAAAAATCTCACGCGCGGCTTCGGTTATTGACAATGCAGGCTTTGCAGGTGAGCCTATGCTGCCGGTTGATATTGACTGCGCAGAGCGACGAGGATCGTGGATAATTTTGGGTAGTATAAAGGCAAGGAGGATGCCCGGGGCACCCACAATCATGAATGCTGCCCGCCAACCGTAAAGGTCATTCACGATTCCACCGATTATCAGACCGAGCAACCCGCCGATGGGAATGCCAAGGCCGTAGAACGCAATGGCCGAGGATCGCTGTTCAGGTGGGACGCTATCCGCGATCAGCGAATGTGCGGCGGGTGTGCAGCCAGCCTCGCCTACGCCCACCCCGACGCGTGCCAAGGCAAGTTGGACAAAATTCTGGGCAACCCCGCATACAGCGGTCATCGCCGACCAGATCGCCAGCGAAACGGATATCAGCCAGACCCGGTTCGTTTCTGATTTGTCAGCATATCGCGCAATAGGGATGCCCAGCACCGCATAAAACACCGCAAAGGCCGGGCCCGCCAAAAGCCCCAGCTGCGTATCGCTGAGGCCAAACTCCAGTTTCATCGGTTCGGCGAGGATGGCGACAATCTGCCGGTCCAGGAAATTCAGGATGTAGACAACCAACAATGTCCATAGCATCACTTTGGAGCTCGTAGCGGCAACATCTAAGGTCGGCCTGATCTGGATCGTTGCCATCAGTTATCTCCTTCTCCGCAGTGCAGTTATCCAGCATAATATGGTATTGTCAAAGCATTGGCGCAGTCGCCGACATGTGGGCTTTTGTGGCCCATCGTCCAAAAGGTGCAGAAAATCGGGCAGTCCGACTTATGCTTCATTGACTGTTCACCGCGCGGCGTCATTGGAAGGTGGATATGACCACGCGCGAAACAACGGCTTTGCTGCCGCTCAACGATATAGACCTCAATCTGTCATTGGGCGATCGTGCGATGGTGATGGCTTACGGTGCGGTGCAATGGCCGTGGCTGTTGCGCAGCCTTCACGGCGGGCGCAAGGCAGACAAGACGGAATTGTTGCGCCATCTTGATTTGCCGCTTGATGCGCTGCCTAATCTAGGCAGCTGGAAGGCGGACACCAACTTCCTGTGGCACATCGTTCGCGCGATTGAGGAATTGCGTCCGCAAGTGGTGGTCGAACTCGGCTGCGGCGCGTCAAGCTTTGTCATTGCCCGCGCGCTTCAACTCAATGGCGGCGGTCGTTGCATTAGCTATGACCAGCATAAGGAATTTGCCGCAATCACGCAGGAATGGATCGCCGAGAACGATATCCCCGCCGATATCCGCCACGCGCCGCTCGGGCCTTCACCGGATGGCTGGCCAGGGCATTGGTATCAATTGACCGATGTGCCGACCGAGATCGACTTGCTGGTTGTCGATGGCCCACCGTGGGCAATTCACCCGCATGTGCGCGGCGCTGCGGCTAGCCTGTTCCCAAAGCTCCGGCGCGGCGGGATGGTTTTGCTGGACGACGCCGCGCGGCTTGGGGAGCGTGTCGTCGCTCGCCGCTGGCGCAGGGAGCATCACAACATGCGTTTCAAACTCGACAGCAAGGGTGCGAAAGGCACGCTGGTCGGACGCAAACTTCCGGTTTAGCTTTTGCCCGACCGTTCGTCGGTCACCATATCTTCCGCCAGATCTAAACCGCGCTTGCCGCCCGCTACGGTGTGTGCGGGTGCGTGGGGATGTTCGACAAATTCGGGCTCTGATTCTTCCAGCATTCCTTCCCACTTTGTAATGACCGAGGTTGCGACAGCGTTGCCAACGATATTGGTGGCTGTGCGGCCCATGTCGAGGAATTGATCAATACCCAATATGATGGCAACACCTTCGACCGGCAGCCCAAACATCGCCAGCGTTCCCGTGATAACCACAAGGCTGGCGCGCGGCACAGCGGCGACCCCCTTTGAGCTAATCATCAAGGTGAGCAATATGACAATCTGCGTGCTGATACTCAAGTCGATGCCATAAGCCTGCGCGATAAATATCGTCGCAAAGCTCATATACATCATCGAGCCGTCAAGATTGAAGCTGTAGCCAAGCGGCAACATAAATCCGGATATCCGGCGCGGGACGCCAAAGCGGTCAAGCTGTTCGAATAGCTTGGGCAAGGCGGCTTCTGACGACGCGGTCGAAAATGCGATCAACAATGGTTCTCTGATATACCGGATCAGCGTCCATATACGGTTCTTCAAGAAAATTGCGCCGACCGTGAGCAATATGGCCCACAGAATGAACAACGAGAAATAGAATTCGAGGAGCAATTGCGCAAACGTGCCCAATATTTCCAAGCCATTGCTGGCGACAACATTGGCCAATGCACCAAACACCGCAACGGGCGCAAAGCGCATGACATAGCCGGTGATTTGCAGCATCATTTCGGCGAGCGCCTCGGCTCCGCGCACCAGCGGCCCCGCTTTTTCCCCCATTGCCGATAATGCGACACCCGCGAACAGCGAGAACACCAGAATTTGTAATATGTTGTTGGTCGCCATCGCCTCAAACGCATTTTTGGGGAAGATCGACAGGATGAATTCGGTAGCTTTTAACTCCTTCACCTCGCCCACCGCAGCCATTGCTGAATCAGGTATCGGTGCACCAATGCCCGGCTGGAATATGTTGACCATCAACAGCCCGAGGCTGATCGAAATCAAGCTGGCGATAATGAACCAGCTGATAGCGCGAAAGCCGATGCGGCCAAGCGCGCTGCTATCCCCCATATGCGCAATGCCGACAACGATGGTCGAAAGAATGAGCGGAGCAACCAGCAGCTTAATTAAATGCAAGAAGATATCGGAAAGCAATTTGAACCATGGCAGTATGGATTCTTTGACGATCACCGGATCCACGCCGTAAAACAGGCCAGTGCCGACAATCACGCCAAGAATCATTCCGATCAATATGTAGACCGTCAGCCGCTTATCCATAAATTTCCCTCCAGCCCCCTAGGCATTGGCACCACGCTACACAGGCGGCATAATCCTCGCAACAGGTTACCGACGTTACTTGTGCCGTCGGACGAACGTCGGCATAAGCGTTGAAATAAAATTACAATGGTTCGTGTCGTATAAAATATGCGCGATGCCAGATCGTCGTGGGTTCAGGAGAATTGTTCATGGCCGCCGCCAAAATGTCAAAACCATCGGCAAAAATTGACAACGTTTTGATGAAGGCGATGGCGTCTGCTTTTTTGCAAAGCGCGTTGCCCGGCGAGAATGATGGGTTTGACGCGAAAGCGGGTGAAGAAGCGGCGCGCTTTACGCTCGAACTCGCGCACAGCCGCAAATCAGGTAATCCGGCGGTCGCACTCGATAGCTTCACCGATGCCCACGGACGTTTGGCGATGCGGATCGCAATGAACAATGACGATATGCCGTTTCTCGTCGATTCGATCTCTGCGGCGGTCGCGGCAAAAGGGATAGGCGTCAAACGCCTGATACACCCGGTGCTAGGCACATCGCGCGACGACGCGGGAGTGCTGCAAGCGGTCAACCGCAAACGTGATACCGCAGACCGGCGGGAGTCATTCATCTATCTCGAAACCGACCGCGTCGATGCCAAAGAGCGGCGTGTGCTTGAGGACGAACTGCTGGGAGTTTTGCGCGACGTGCGCGGCGCGGTGACGGACTGGCGAAAAATGCTGGGCGCAATGTCGGACGACGCCGACAGCCTGCCCGACGGCGAAGGCGCTGCACTCATCCGCTGGTTCCTCGACGGCAATATGACGGTGCTGGGGCACGAACAGATTTCGCGCAGCGGCGACCGGACGGCGCGGCTCGGGTTGTCGCGGGTCAGCGACGCGGCGATGCTCTCCGAAGCAAGTATCGGCCTTGCGATTAAATGGTTTGAAGAGGGCGGCAAGGCCCCATTAGTATTGAAAGCAAACCGCGTATCGAGCGTCCACCGTCACGTGCAGCTTGATCTGGTGGTGGTGCCGCAACGCGATGGCGGCAACATCAATGGTCTTTCGGTTACGGCAGGCCTATGGACCAGCGCCGCGCTGGCTACCGCGCCTGACCGTATCCCCGTGCTGCGCACCTATCTTGCCAGCTTGATGGACCGTTTCGGTTTCGATCCCTCGGGTCACGCCGGTAAAGCAATGACCCATGCGCTGACCTCATTGCCGCATGACTTGCTGGTATCGCTCAGGCTTGCCGAGCTTGAGCGTGTGACGCTGACCGCGATGTCGCTCACCGACCGGCCGCGACCCAAGCTGATCGCGGTGCGCTCGCCGCTCGGACGGCATCTTTACATTTTCGTGTGGTTGCCACGCGACGACGTTTCAACGGGGATGCGCAAGCAGATTGAGAATATGCTGGTCGAAGCGACCGGCGGCGCGATGCTGGGCTGGACAATCGGGCTCGAGGATGGGGGCATTGCCTTGCTACGCTACACGCTCGACCTGCCCGACCGAGCGCTAAAGGTCGATGAAATAGAACTCGACAACCACCTCGAACTTATGGTCCGCGGCTGGGAGCCGGCGGTTGAGGCAGCTCTTGCACGAATGACCGACGAGAAGCGCGCCGCTGCGATGATGGTGCGTTATGGCCCTGCGTTCCCGGCCAATTACAGAAGTAGCTATCCGACCGAACAGGCTGCCACCGATATGATCGGCCTGCTGAATATGGAGCGTGATCATAGCAAGGTCACGCGGCTGGTCGCGACCGGCGACAAATTACGGTTGAAAGTCTATAGTCAGGGCGGTGCAATGCCGCTCAGCGACATTGTACCTGCGCTCGAAAATTTTGGTTTTGATGTGCTGGAAGAATCGCCGACGGCGCTCCTCGACGGCAATTATATCCATGATTTCCGCCTCGCGCTTAGGGGCGGCGACGTCGCAACGATCATAACGCGCGCCACCGTTCTTGAAGGCGCACTCAGCCAAGTGCTCGATGGTGAGGCTGAAGACGACGTGTTCAACCAACTGGTGACTATCGCCGCGTTGGACCCTGTCGCGGTCATCTGGTTGCGCGCTTGGTATCGCTATCTGCGCCAGACCGGCGCGAACTACAGCATGGCAAATGTGGTTGCAGCACTCGCCAAGAATTCAGGGATTACACAGGCGATCATTTCGCTGTTCGATGCTCTCCATAATCCCGCACTGACGGGTGACCGCGATAAGAATGCGGGCAAGTTCATCAAAACAATCGAGGACGGCCTTTTGGCGGTCTCCGCGATCGACGAAGACCGGATATTGCGGCGCTATCTGGGTATCGTTCGCGCAACGCTTCGCACCAATGCGTTTGCGCCCGCAGCCACCGAAGCGCTGGCGTTCAAGATGGACAGCGCGAAGGTTCCAGGGCTTCCCGCACCATTGCCGTGGCGTGAAATTTTTGTTTATTCACCGCGTGTCGAGGGCATCCATTTGCGTGCTGGACCCGTGGCGCGAGGCGGGCTTCGCTGGTCCGACCGGCGCGATGATTTCCGCACCGAAGTGCTCGGGTTGATGAAGGCGCAGCGCGTCAAAAACGCTGTCATTGTTCCAACCGGCGCCAAGGGCGGTTTCTATCCCAAACGCCTGCCCGACATTCGCGTTGACCGCGATGCGTGGTTTGCAGAAGGGACAGAAAGCTACAAAATTTTCATCCGCACTTTGTTATCGGTAACTGACAATATCGTCGATGATGTCGTCGTCCATCCGGCGGATGTCGTCATCCATGACGGCGATGATCCCTATTTTGTCGTTGCCGCCGATAAGGGCACCGCAACTTTCTCCGACACCGCCAACGCCATCGCGCTCGAGCGTAATTTCTGGCTTGGCGATGCTTTCGCCAGCGGTGGATCGGTAGGTTATGATCATAAGGCGATGGGGATTACCGCAAAGGGCGGTTGGCTATCGGTCCAGCGGCATTTTGCCGAAATGGGCATCGACGTCCAGAAAGAACCGGTAACTGTCGCAGGCGTTGGCGACATGTCAGGCGATGTGTTTGGGAACGGGATGCTGCTGTCGAAAACGCTGAAACTGGTCGCCGCCTTCGATCACAGGCACATCTTTTTCGATCCCACTCCCGATCCGGCGGTAAGCTGGAAAGAGCGGCAGCGGATGTTCACACTGCCGCGCTCCAGTTGGCTTGATTACAACGCGACGCTGATTTCCAAGGGCGGTGGGGTTTTCGCACGAAGCGAGAAAAGTATTGCGACCACGCCCGAGATTCGCGCGCTGCTTGGTGTTGATGACAAGGAACTGGAACCGGCGGCGTTGATGACGGCAATATTGAAAGCACCGGTGCAGCTGTTGTGGTTCGGCGGCATCGGCACATATATCAAAGACCGCAGCGAAAGCCATCTTGAGGTCGGAGACCCCGGCAATGACGCGCTTCGTGTCAACGGCGCCGAAGTGCGCGCCGCTGTGATCGGTGAGGGTGCCAATCTGGGGGTCACGCAGGCGGGCCGTATCGGCTTTGCGCTGAAAGGCGGGCGCATCAATACCGACTTCATTGACAATTCGGCAGGCGTTGATTGTTCGGATAATGAAGTCAATATCAAGATCGCGCTTAACGCCGAGATGCGCGCCGGCAAGCTGAAAGAGCCAGCACGCAATGTGCTGCTCGCCAGCATGACCGATGCAGTGGCAGAGCTT
>JANLRW010000335.1:0-1757 GCA_031361925.1 Sphingomonadales bacterium | reverse complement strand
GGCTGGCACTCACCTCCTGCGTGCCGGGCATCAGCGGCATGACGAACGCTTCGTAATTTTGCCGGAAGGCGAAATTATTGCCGTCGGGCGAAACTTCATAGGTGGTGGTCAGCTCGCCGCTGGCATGGCTCCGCTTGGCCTCGCCGCTCAGGTCGGTGCTGACCAGCAGGCGTTTGTTCTGCCCCGCCTCGGTAAAAAACACACGGTCATTGCTTGCGCCGAAATGGGGGCTGGCACCGCTGTCGGTGATGCGTGTTGCTGCGCCACCGGCTGCCGCGATGCGATAAATGCCGGGCTGGTCGGACATCAACGGCGATGTCAGGCCGCCGCCCTGCTGTTTTTCAAAGACGATGGTTTTGCCGTCTGGTGAGAAACGCGGACGCGCGTAATGGCCTCCCTGCTGCGTCACTTTTTTCGATGCACCACCCGACCCTGCAACGGTGCGGATTTCGCCCAAGCCTTTGTCCGTCCATGCGACGTAAGCGATGCTTTTGCCATCGCGCGACCATGTTGGATAGGCTTCCATTTCTGAACCCGATGTCAACCGCCGCGCCGCGCCCCCGCTTGCGGGCTTGGTCCATAGCTTGCCGAGCGTTTCGAACAATATGGTCCGTCCGTCAGGCGAGGTGACAACACCACGCGGAATTGAGGTCGTGAACTCGGCAGGCGCAACTTCGATTGGCGGACGCGGCGGGTCGATGACACCGCGCGTGTCGGAAATGCGGAACGGCACATCGGCAACCGCGCCGCTTTGCCAGTCGACCTTGCGGATTTTGCCGCCGGCCCAGAAGTAGATGCTTTTGCTATCCGGCGACCAGTCCATATTTGGATAGACCCCGGTCACGGCCCAGGTTTCCTGCACATCCTGATCGAGCGCGTCGTAAATCTTGCGCTCCTCGCCGGTGGTGAAGTCTTTGATATATAATTTAGATTTGGTCCGTTCACGGCGGACAAAGGCAATTTTCTTGCCATCAGGCGATGGCGTCGGTCTTACCGAACCTCCTGCTCCAGTCACCACTGCCTCGGTCTTGCCGGTGTCTATTTCATACCGTTCGATATCGAAAATTTCACCATTTGAATCCTGCGCATATTGAAAAATCGGCCCGGGCGTAATGTTGCGGGTATAATAGATATGCTTGCCGTCAGGTGCAAAGATCGGCTCGCCCAGCTCTTTTTGGTGTTGCTCATTGGGTTTCTTGACGAGTTGTACGCCCGCGCCCCCAGAGACGTGGTAAAGCCAGACCTCGCCGGTGCCGAGCGAGCGGCCAGTGGTAAAGTGCTTTTTGGCGGCGATGAACCTGCCATCGGGGCTCCAGCTCGGCTGGTTGAGCAAGCGGAAGTCTTCCTTACTCATCTGGCGCTTGTCCGTGCCGTCCAAATTCATAATCCAGATATTGTCACCGCCGCCACGATCCGAAGTGAAAGCAATCCGCCGCCCGTCCGGCGAGAAACGCGGCTGGGTTTCAAACGGCAGGCCGTCGGCGATCCGGGTCGGTGTGCCACCACTCACGGGCATCGTGTAAATGTCGCCAAGCAGATCGAACGCGAGCGTGCCGCCATCGGGGCTGACATCGAGGTCCATCCACGAACCTTCGGTGGTTTCGATAGGGATCTGCCGCACAGTCAACCCGGGGGGTGCTGCAACATCCCATTTAGGGGCCTTATCGTCGGCGGCCGGGGCTTGCGCAACCGCAATTGCAGGAACGAACGCAGCACCCAACAACAATACAGGTTTCAGATAAAATTTCATCGCAAAG
>JANLRW010000265.1:0-4949 GCA_031361925.1 Sphingomonadales bacterium | reverse complement strand
GTAGAGCAGTTGACTGTTAATCAATTGGTCGGGGGTTCGAATCCCTCCCGGGGAGCCATTTTCTTCAAGGCAGTTGCCAGCCTTGCCAAAGCAGTCGCAGCGCAACATATCCGACCAGAATAGCGGTTACGACCCGTAACGCGCGCGGCGTGAAATAGCGCATCCCGAGCATCGAACCAATCTGCCCGCCGACAAATACCGCCACAATCAATGGCCAAAACTCGAATGAGGGCGACGTGAGCGATTGCGGCCCGGTTTTGACAATTTGTCCGGTCAGGCCGGTAATTGAGTTTATCAGGATATAAAGCGATGCAAAGGCAGCGATCCGTCGCGCTTCACCCCACCTGATCAGGTGAAGCACAGGTGCCATGAAGATGCCGCCGCCGATCCCCGACAGCCCCGCCAACAAGCCAACGCCGCCCGATATGAGCAGCAGCAAAGGTTGCCGTACTTTGCGCGAATTCATCCGGTCGGTTTGGACGATCAAAGCGATTGCCGACAACAATAACGCACCGCCGAGAATTAGCAGAAACACCGATTGCTTTAATGGCACCAACCCACCAAAAAATGCCAGCGGCGCCGATACCGCGAGCAATGGGACCACCTGTCGCCAATCGACATATCCAGCGCGAACAAAGCGTATGGTGCCGCTGGTGACCACGACAATGTTGCATAACAATGAAATGATTGGGATCAGCCGGTAATCGACGTCCGAAAGCGCCAACAACGCCGTGTAAGTCGAACCACCGCCAAACCCGACTGAAGCGTAAATGAGCGCGACGAGGGCGAACAGACCGGCCAGCCAAATCATGTCCGCCTCCCCCCTAATGCCGCCATCAATAAGCCCCGTGGCAGTGCTTGTATTTCTGGCCCGAATCACAAGGGCACGGGTCGTTGCGCCGGATGTCTGGGTTGCCCGCAAATGGATCATTGGCGCGCAAGGCACTCGGCAACGTTGTCGTGATCATACCACTCGACGCCGCATCTAAATCGTCGCTGTCATCTTCGCCGGTGAATGGGTCGATATGTGTCGTCAGGAAATCGGGCAACTCGGGCAATTCGGGCAGCGTCATTTCTTCCTCTGCACGAAATTCGTTGGTAGCAATGGTTTTGGTAACGTCCTCGCGAATTGCGGCCAGCATCCGTTCGAACAGCCCAAACGATTCTTGCTTATATTCGTTAATGGGGTTTTTCTGCGCATAAGCGCGCAGATAAATCACCTGACGCAACGCATCGAGCGTCGATAGATGCTCTTTCCAATGCGAATCAAGCGCTTGTAACAAGATACTTTTTTCGACCTGACGCCATACCGTCTCGTCAAGATTAGCACTCTTTGCGGCGAATTTCTCGGAAGCTAAATCAGCCAACCGAGTTTCGATAACCTCCGGCTCCATTGCCTCTTCCTGCAACCAGCTGTCGATATCAGGGGCCAGCCCCAACACGTCGGCGCACTGCCTTTTAAGACCATCGACATCCCATTGTTCCGGATAAGTGCCGACCGGGCAGTGGTCACCGACAAGCGTATTGACAGTGTCATTGCGCATATCTTCAACCACATCATCGACGGCGTCGGCATCCATAATGTCGCTGCGCTGTTCATAGATCACCTTGCGCTGATCATTCATCACGTTGTCGTATTCGACCAGTTGCTTGCGGATGTCGTAGTTGCGTGCTTCGACCTTTTTCTGGGCGGTTTCGATTGCCTTGGACAGCCATTTGCCACCAATCGCCTCGCCGTCGTCGAGTGATGAGTTCATCATTTTGGAAAACAGCGTTTCAGAACCGAAAATCCGTAGCAAATCATCATCAAGCGACAGGTAGAACCGCGACAATCCGGGGTCACCCTGACGCCCGGAACGACCACGGAGCTGATTGTCAATACGACGGCTTTCATGCCGTTCAGTTGCCAGCACAAACAGCCCACCTGCCTCGATGACCTGTGCTTTTTCCGCGGCAATTTCGGCCTTGAGCGCTTCCACCGCTGCGTCGCGTTCTGCGCCGTCAGCAATATCTTTAAGTTCGTCTTCCAAGCGGAATTCAAAGTTGCCGCCAAGCTGGATGTCGGTGCCGCGACCAGCCATGTTGGTCGCAATTGTCACGCTGCCAAGCCGACCAGCCTGCGCCACGATATGCGCCTCGCTCTCGTGGAAACGCGCGTTTAAGACGCTGTGCTTGACCCCTTCTTTTTCAAGGAATTCAGATAGCAATTCGGATTTCTCGATAGATACGGTTCCAACCAAAACCGGTTGACCACGATCATTTGCTTCTTTGATCGTTTTGGCAATCGCACCGAATTTATCCTGCGTGTTTTTGAAGAACTGGTCGTCCTCGTCGATCCGCAACACCGCGACATTGGTCGGGATTTCTACGACATTCAGCTTATAGATTTCATAAAATTCTGCAGCTTCGGTCGCCGCCGTCCCAGTCATGCCGCCAATTTTGGGATACATGCGAAAGTAGTTCTGGAATGTAATCGTCGCCAACGTCTGGTTTTCAGGCTCGATCTCGACGCCTTCTTTGGCTTCGACCGCCTGATGCAAACCATTTGACCAACGCCTGCCGTCCATCATCCGCCCAGTAAATTCGTCGATGATGATCACCTTACCGTCTTTGACGATATAGTCGGTGTCACGCTTGAACATGACATTGGCTTTCAACGCTTGGTCGAGATGGTGGACAACAAGCGTGTTTTCATAATCATATAAATTAGAACCGGTCAGCAACCCGGCATCTTCGAGCAGTCGCTCCGCCTTTTCGGTGCCGTCCTCGGTCAACGTGATATTGCGACTTTTTTCGTCTTTTTCATAGTCGCCATCATCCAGTTGCAAGACAATGGCATGGACCTGCATGTACAGTTCGGACTTGTCATCGGTAGGCCCGGAGATAATCAGCGGGGTGCGCGCTTCGTCCACCAAAATCGAATCTACCTCGTCAACAATCGCGAAATTGAAGGGCCGTTGGACCATCTGTGTGCGTTCATATTTCATATTATCCCGCAGATAATCGAAACCGAGCTCGTTATTGGTCGCGTAAGTTATATCGCAGGCATAGGCATCGCGACGTTCATGCTCGGCAATATTGGGAACGACCACGCCAGTCGACAAACCAAGGAACGAGTATATCCGCCCCATCCATTCGGCATCGCGCCGCGCCAGATAGTCGTTGACGGTTACGACATGCACGCCCTTGCCCTCAAGCGCGTTGAGATAACATGCCAGCGTTTCGGTGAGCGTCTTGCCCTCGCCAGTGCGCATTTCGGCGATCTCGCCGCGGTGGAGAACGATACCACCGACCATTTGCACGTCGAAATGGCGCATACCCATGACACGCTTCGATGCTTCGCGGACCGTCGCAAAGGCCTCGGGCAGGATATCATCGAGCGTTTCGCCGGCTTCCAACCGGTCGCGGAAACGCTGCGTCTGTCCAAACAGTGCTTCGTCATCAAGCGCCGCGATCTCGTCTTCAAGCGAGTTAATTGTCGCGACGATCTTCATGATGGATTTGACGTAACGGTCGTTTGATGAACCGAACAAGGCTTTGGCAACTGCGCCGAGCATAAGAGTTTCCTTTGGGATATGTTCTGAATACGCTGATGCCGTGGTGGGCATGACGGCGTGTTATCATTTAGAGAATCGAGCGGCGCGATTGCGCCTTGCGCGCGCTACTGGCGCGTAATGTCGTGCCTGATAACCGGTGAACCGCCGACAACGGCGATCAACGTCTCCGCAGGGGCCTCGGCCACTGTCGGCAGTCCTGGAACCTTATCCAACAATGCCGGAGCGAGGTCCAGTTCGACCGAAGCGACGGTGGCGGCAATGACAGCACCTTGCGCAACCGCTGCCGGGGTCGCTGCGACAGGGCACGCAGCTTCAGCGGCTGAAAAGCCGGTCATCATCGCCAGTAGATAAATCAGCAAACGCATGAAATGCCCTGTTCCGTCTCTCGCTGCATATAGGAAGCGAAACCGCGTTCGTCCATCATGAATGGTCAATCATCTTCTCATGAGTAGCGGCCGCTAACTCCGAAGCGGAATTCTCCATTCCACACTGCTGTCAATTCTACCTTTGGTCGAATTTCCGTTTATGTCTTGTGCTGGTCGGGTCTTCGCCCTTTCGGTAGCGATAATGCATGATTTTGCGTCTAGTTCGGCGTTGCCACTCGACACCACTATACGGCAATCCTGTCGTGATCCATCCACATTCACAACAAAACTAATTTGCGAAATTCCTTGCGCCTTTGCTTTAAGCGCCAACGGTGGATAATCCGATAACGTGACTTTATTCCACGAAAAATTCTCGATGATTGGACCACGCGGATAAGTCAGCGTCGGCACGAACGTGGCCGCAACTGGCAGAGGCGGAGCTGCTGGCAAGCTTTCAGGGGGCAGCTCTGCCGGAACAGCCCACCGAATTCGACTGCTGAACGTGCCCCCGTCTATGGAATTCGAGTTGCCATCAGTCTGCGGCCAAAAAAGCCCCTTCACACCGACGGTATTGCACGTCGCCTTGTCAAGATCGGCGTGACCACTGCTTTCAGTAACTTGACAATCGCTAACCCGTCCCCACTTATTAATCACAACACGAAAAGACGTGTTACCCGACCGACTCTCTCGCAATGCCTGAAGCGGGTAGTCAAATTCGCTAACCCACGAACCGGGGCTGGTTCTTGGAGTTGCTGCCATGTTCGGCCCTCTTAACGAGGTGCTGGCAACAGCGGGTGGCGGTGGCGGTGTGACCCTGCGCTCGTCAGATGATATTGTTTTAGAAGCCGTCGGTGGTTGATACGCATTGCCGGTTGCGCCGCTTGCAGCCAAAAGATAGACGATTGCCAACATCTGCCACCTCAACTCCATCCAACAACTTTTAGCGCGAGAACACGTCCTGTCTACTAATTCCCCCCTCGCATTACCGTTTTCGGAGATGCCGAACATTGGCGGCGTGACGCTGAGC
>JANLRW010000236.1:0-1804 GCA_031361925.1 Sphingomonadales bacterium | reverse complement strand
ATTACATGGTGCAGTTAAAAGCCGTCATTTTCGGCGCAATCGGTGTCATCGCAGAAACCTCTGACCTGCAGCGCCAATCGTTCAATCTTGCCTTTCGCGAACAGGGGCTGGATTGGGACTGGGACGCCGCGACATATCGGCGGCTGCTATCCGTTAATGGCGGGCAGGCCCGACTGCGCGCCTACCGTGATGAAGACGCGGACCGTTCGGACGTGTCCGACGCGTTGATTGCCGAACTGCACGAACGCAAAACCTTCCATTACGCTGCGCTTACCGCTGGCGGCGCGCTGGCACCGCGACGCGGCGTCGCCGAACTCATCAAAACATGCCGGGATGCAAATGTTCGCGTCGCTTTGTGCACATCTACATCGTTGGACAATGTCGATGCCATCAGGGCGGCCTTGGGCGACCAGCTTGATTTCGGGGCCTTTGCCAGCATCACGACGATTGATAAAATTGCGCACGTCAAGCCAGCCCCCGACGCTTATCTCCATTGCCTGTCCCAACTGGGACTGACGGCCCACGAAGTGGTCGCGATTGAAGACACGCCGGTCAGCATGGCTTCGGCGAGAGCGGCGGGAATTGCTGTAATCGCAACACCGGGGGCGATGACCGATGATCAGGATTTTTCGGGCGCGGCGCTTATCACCGACGATTTGGCGGCATTGACGCTGGACCAAATTGAAGCGGTTTTAGCAGCCCCCGCTCACGCATAAGAGATAGTCTCGCGCGCGATCTGTGCCGCCATCGCGGCGTGATCGATCACCGTATCATCGGCGTCGCCGGTAAAAATGCTGCTGCCGAGCAAGCGCACGCGCTGACCATTCGCATGATGTCCGTGCACGCGCCACAATATCGCGGTTTGCGTTTCGCAGGCGACGGCATGTTCAAAAGTGAATGCCGCATCGGGCAATACCCGGATGAGCGCGGGCAGCCATAGGCGGTCGTATAGATTAAAGGCGCGGCCATTCCACGCCTGATGCAGCCAGTCAGCGATGTCGCGCGCCTCTTGCGGAAAGCCCGGCGGCAGGACAGCTGTGTCACCGGCAGCAAACTGCCCTTGCGCTGCGCGCAGTTCGCCAAGTGGCGGATGCACCGGCGGCGCGGTTTTGGGTTCGCCGCGATCTTCGATGACAGTTTCGCGCAGAATAAGTCCATCCTCACGCCAGACCCAGCGGTGGCCGCGCCAGCCGCCGACCTGATAGCCAATTACATCGCCCAGATCAGCGGTGATGGTGATGTCAGCCGCGTCTTCATCCACCCAGGCAGCGGTGATGGCATCGCGGCCCTTGATGATGCCCATGCTGTCTTCGCGGGTTGCGCGGTGGACATGGCTTCCCGCCAACTGCGCATAGGCACGTTCCCGGCGAAGCGCGAGTTCGAGCGCGGCAAGCGGCGACATTATAGCCCGCCGTCCATCTGACGCATCAAAGCGACTTCATCAAACACCGTTACGTCGTCGGCAATCACTCCGTGAGCGATGCGCCAGTGGGTGACGGCGAGGATATATACGGCCTCACCGCTCGCGGGGCCATATAGCGCGCTGCCATCGTGGGTGCCTGCCAGTTCCCAGCGCACGGCGATCATATCATCCACGGCTGCGACATGCTGGATGCTGATCCGCGCATCGCCAAAGCTGCCAATCATCGCGGTGAACCAGCCGGTAATCTCGCCCCATCCGAACAGCCGCCTGCCGCCCGGGCCGGTCCAATGCGCGGCGGGGGAATAGACTTCGCGCACCCGCCCAAAACGAGCGTGGTTGATCATCTGATCAAAAAAGGCATCCGCAAAGGCATGCGCGTCG
>JANLRW010000232.1:0-2454 GCA_031361925.1 Sphingomonadales bacterium | reverse complement strand
TCGGCAAAATAGTTCATATTGATACGCGGCTGGACGGCCGGATCTGCGCTTTCAATCACCACCTCCCCCGCGCTGCGGGGCAATTCCAGTTGATTGATCAGAAAGATGTTTTCGGCTTCGGGTCCGAACACCTTTTCGGTGCCATGAGAAAATTGCGCCTCATCCATATTCAATTGGTTGGCGATCAAGCCAGAATCAACGCCGCCGGGCATGAAGCTGATCTGAGCATCATGGCTGTATTGAGCGCCTAATCCTGTCGAGAAAAATGCACTGGCATCGTTCCATGAGGATGCGACCAGGCTGCTTCCTGTCTGTTCCCATTCATCGAGTCGTCGCTGGCCTTCTTGACTATGATCCTCATTGTTGGTGACGCCCATCGACAATAATATCTCGTTTAGCGATACGGCTTGTCCTGGGGCAGCGAAAGATATGGTCACAAATGGGTGATCCTTCAGATTTTTGCCAACTTGGGGATGTTCAAGCCTTACCGGGATTTCTGCTGCCTCAAGCTCCCTGCGCGGCCCGATGCCGGAAAGCATCAGGATGTGCGGCGAACCGATGGCACCTGCGCTCAGGATCACTTCACGGCTGGCGGAAATAATGTGCGCCGCCCCCGTCGCATCGCGATATTCGATGCCGGTTGCGGTGAGCGTTTCTGCCTCCCCTTCCAGAACCACGCGCGTAACCAGCGCACCAGTGATGATCGTCAGATTGGCCCGAGCTTCGGCCTCCCCCTCCAGATAGGCATGATAGGTACTCGACCTTTTGCCTTTGCGCGTATTGGTCTGGTGCGCGGAGGAGACGCCTGCGGGATTGAAGCGATCCTTACCATTATAGTCGCCGCGCGGGATGCCCGCTGCCTCAGCCGCCTCGACGAACTGCCGGGTGGCCGGGATCATCGGAGACCGCACCGCGACGCCGACCGGGCCGCCAGTGCCGTGCACATCGTGGTCGATGGTGATTTCGTTGCTGGGGACGAGGTCTTCCATCCGCTTGAACGCGGGCAGGACTTCGTCATAGCTCCACCCCTCTGCGCCCAACTCTACCCAATGGTCGAAATCCTGAGGATGGCCGCGCACCCAGACCATGTAATTGATCCCCGACGAGCCACCGAGCATCTTGCCGCGCGGCGTCCGCATCCGCCGCCCCTTGAGACCAAGCCCGGCCCTGCCCGGGTCGGCCCAGAACATCCAGTCGGTCTCCGGATCTAGTTGCAGGCTACCACAGGCGGCAGGCATCGCTTCGCGTTCGGGTGGGCGACCACCTGCCTCAATCAACGAGACGGTGATGGACGGATCTTCGGACAACCGCGCGGCAATCACCGCACCTGCGGACCCTCCACCGACAACGATGAAATCAAAGGTTTCTGCCACGCGCTCTCTCCCGTTTAATTAGGGACTGTCCCTATTTATTAGGGACTGTCCCTATTTATTGTCCTCAATAGAGCCGCGAATGCTCGCCGCCCTGCACGGGGATCGCCGCGCCGCTGATGAAGCTAGAATGGTCTGATAGCAGGAATGCTATCGCGTCTGAGACTACATGCGATTCGCCCAGCTGACCCATTGCGGTGTAGCGTTCGAGCAGTTTCTCGAACAAGGCAGGCTCTGCCTCCGCATAGGGATCGACCATCTCCGAATGGCAATATCCGGGGCAGATGGCGTTCACGCGAATACCTTGCCTTGCATAATCAATCGCGGCGGTTTTGGTCAGGCCAATCACGCCCCACTTGCTACTGACATAGCCGGCATTGCCGATGTCGCCGCCGACCGTTCCGTAAATCGACGAAATGTTGATGATCGACCCGCCGCCGCTCGCCAGCATCGCGGGTATCTGGGCGCGCATGCACAGGAATACGCCGGTCAGGTTCGTATCGATTACGCTATGCCAATCCTCATCGGCATAGTCGGCGAGCGGCTTGAACATCCCGCCGGTGATCCCCGCGTTATTGACCGCGCCGTCGAGCTGCCCGAACTTTTCGACCGTTCGCGCCACCATCGCCTCGACATCAGCGCGGACGGTGACGTCTGCCTTTATAAACAGCCCTTCGCCGCCCGCTGCCTGCATCTGCGCGACCACCGCCTGCCCCTGTTCCTCGCGGCGTCCGGTGATGGCGACCTTCGCACCCTTGCCCGCCAGCGATATCGCCGCCGTCGCGCCGAGGCCCGATGTCGCTCCGGTAATCAGGATTACCTTATTTTCGAAACTGCTCATGATTTTTCTCCAATCGCTGTTTGGTAGTCACTGCGTCTCACACTGGCGGGGTCCATTGATCGACCAAAACCATATCGCCTTCGCTGTGGTCGGTGCGCAGATGTTTGATCGCCTGATATTCAGGCGAATCATACCAGACCATCGCCGCCGCTTTTGATGCAAACTTCAAGACGATGGTCACGTCGCCCGGCGCGCCCTCGACCGGCTGCGATGCATAATCCGCGACCAGAATTTCGCAGCCAG
>JANLRW010000185.1:0-6157 GCA_031361925.1 Sphingomonadales bacterium | reverse complement strand
CTGCCGCTTGATACTCGCCAGATCGACCGTCTCGCCAATGGCATGATCGCCGGTCCCTGCCGAACCCAGCCCGACTAGCCCGTCAACATCTTTTGCGACAAAGGCGATATCACCCGCGCCGCGGCGAACGGGGTCGAGCGTCGGCATATCCGCCAAGCCCAGATCGCGGTTAATGACATTCAATTTTGCCAGCAACGCTTTGTTACCATCGGTGGGCGCCATCGCCGGATACCCATCGGTGCCGAACACGATGTCTGCTGTTGCACCTGGCGAGGCGCGCCCGACGATATCGACCATTTTGGCGCGGACACGCGCTTCCTGTTCTGGCGATAACGTCCGCATATCGCCGCGTGCAATCGCGATTTCCGGGATGATGTTCGTCTTGCCCGATGCGGTCGCTGTGATGCCGCCAGGTCCGAGCGCTGCCTCGACCCCGCCCGCTAGTAACCCGACGTTGAATGTCAAATTCTGCTCGGGCAACTCGGTCCGAAATGCCGTGACGATTTTGGTCAACGCATAGATCGCACCATCGCCTGCACTTTCCGAAAATATCCCGCCCGAATGCCCGCCCTTTGCCTTAGTAGTCACTGTCCAGCTTGCCGCACTTCGCCGTGCTATCGAGCCCATGTCGGTGCCGTCAATCACCACCAGCCCCTCGAAATCGAGCGCCACGTCTGCACGCTTGCCTGCTGCGATTAGGTCGGCGCGGGAAATGTCGAGCGGATCGCCGGGGTCTTCCTCATCACCAGTCAGGACAATCTCGATTTCGGCGTCCTTCAGCGTCCCTGCTTTTTGCATAGCGCGTAGCGCCGCCAGCATCACCACCAAGCCGCCTTTGTTGTCATTTGCTCCCGGGCCAACACCCTTGTCGCCTTCGCGCTTAAAAGTCTGGAACGGCGATGCCGGTTCGAATACGGTATCGAGATGGCCGATCAGTAGCATCTTCTTACCTCGTGAGCCTGTCGACGGGCCCCGTTTGGTCGCGATGATATGTCCTGCACGCCCCGCCGCTGCCATCGGCACCCATCGCACGGTGAACCCCAGCGCCTCCAGCTCGGCGCGCATCATCTGCCCCACTTTCTCGACACCTTCGAGGTTCAGCGAACCGCTATTCTGGTTAACGAGGCGTTCGAGCAGGGCCACCGAACTGTCATATTCGGCGTCCACCGTTGCCGTCATTTTCGCTTCGGGTTGAGAAAGCTGCGCGTGAGCCGCTGGCGCGATCACGATGCTTGAGGCAATCATGCAAATCTGGATGTGGCGAATTTTCATACTCGGCTCCCGTTTGAATATTTGGGAATGTGCCGTGCTTTGCGGCGCTGGGCAAGCGACTTGAAGACCGCGGCGGAGCAGCCAAGGCCGTGAAACGGAACTTTCGCGCGTCGAGCCCATTACCCCTTCACGAAACAAATCTTTGAAAAGAGCAAATCCATGAAAAGTCGCATATTGGCTGCGGGCATCGCGCTCGCCATTCTCACACCTTCAGTCGCTATCGCCCAAGACGATGGCTGCCGCCGCGACAGTTCGGGCCGGATCATTGGCACCGCTGTTGGGGCTGGTGCCGGCGGCATTCTGGGCAACGTCATCGCAGGACGCGGCGACAAGACCGAAGGGACTATCATCGGTGGCATCATCGGCGCAGTTATTGGCAATCAGGTGAGCAAATCGGACCGCGGCGATTGTCGCAGCGCGTATGGCTATTATGACCAAGAAGGCCGCTGGCATGCCACCGGAGTCAGCACCAACGAAGCCCGTGGCTATTATGACCGTGACGGCCGATGGGTCGACGGCCAGCCCAATGGCTATTATGACAATGGCCGATGGATCGCAACGAATGGCGACAATAACTCCAATGGTTACACCGACCGCGACGGCCACTGGGTGCCCGCAGCATCGGCTGGCTATTATGACCGCAACAACCGCTGGGTCGGCGGGACCGCCAACGGTTATTATGATACGCGCGGCCGCTGGGTCGCGGGGCCGACAAGCGGTCGTTACGACTCACGTGGCCGATGGATTGCGGGTGACACGGGCTATGCCAGCGAAGCCAATGGCAACTGGAACTCGGTTGAACAGCCCGGCTACTATGACAATAATGGCCGCTGGCGCGCGGGCAAGGCGTATGGCTATTATGACGCACAAGGTCGCTGGGTATCGACCCGGAACAACGGTCAGACAGACACAAATTATATGCCCGGCAACGGACAATATGACATGAGCCAGATGCCAACCGATATCCCCACGCGGATTAGCTGGTTGCACGACTATGTGCGGTCTGCCGAAGATGCAGGGCGAATCAATCGCGGCGACGCAAATTATGCGCGCACGGAACTGAAAGCAGTCGAAAGCCAGAACCGGATGTTTAACCGCGATGGCCGCTTCACCCAGCGTGAGGAAAACACGATCAACAGGCGGCTTGACCGCCTCACCATGCGGCTCGACAAGGAATGGCGTCAGGCGCGGGCTTACTAGGCCGTTAACTCATAAGTGGTCCGGTGGAGAAATTCACCGGGCTTTTTTTGGTGGACCAAACTGCCTAGTTAGGTCAGTCAAAATGTTAATATCGCACTCGCCTTCGTACCTCAACGCGCTGTCATTTCGCCATCAAATGTTCAAGAATGAAGTGAGGGAGTGTCAATGTTGAAATCAAAACAAAAGCCGCGCGGATAATTCCGGTGTCAACGGATACGGCGTCGGTGCTGGTGTACAGCAATACGCCCAAGCCTATGGAAAGGGCAAACACTGCGGTAAAGATTAGTGCCCTTTTCGCCGGAGATATCGCCCCGGTTTGCCGCAGTGCATCGGCCATATGCCGCGGTGAGTGGAGACCGCAGAAGAACACTGCAAAAGCAACCAGCGGCGGTAGACATAGTGCTGCCAACAGACATGCGATAACCTCTAATGCGCTTTGCATATCGCCATTGGTGCGGGCCCAATGCGCAAACACCAGACTGCCAAGCGCGGCAGGAACCGATGCGCAAGCCAGCAATGCTGCAATGGTCGTGCCGCTCTCGTTGCCCGTCAGCATCTCGAATATCGCCGCCACTTCTTGTGGACGGGATAATGCGGGAAGGGCGACCAGCGCCCATCCGACCATCATCGCCAAAAAGGGATCAGCGCCGCCGCGCCAATCGCGGCTGAAATGGACGATTGAAATGATCAGGAACGAAACAAGCGCGAATGCGGGGGCCACCGCCCACAAAAATACCATCGCCAAGGCGCAAGCAACATAGGCCGCGATGATCTTCGTTTTTCCGGTAAAATTATTCTGGCCAAAATGCGTTGCCGCGATTTCGGCGTCGAGCGTTCCATGCGGGATCCCGGCAAGGACGATGGCGATGGCTGCAATCATCGTGACGCCCGCACTGTCCATGCCGACCCATAACAGGTCGGCAAGGATCAGCAGCGTAGTGACAACTGGCAATGCCCATAGGCGCAGCGGAGGAGGGAATGCCGCGCCTATGGACTTCGGGAGCTGAATTGCGATCATTGCGAGCGGCAGGGCCTTGGAGGGCCCTGCCAATCGTTGTTACGCGTATGCCACATCGCCGTATTCGGCCTGCGACTTGCGTGTGGCGATCATGTAAATAAGTACGCCGACCCCGGCCTTTGCGATGATGTCGGCGATGGTGTAGCCGACCTGCACGCCGACTGTGACTTGCGTGCCGCTCAAGCTGGTGTAGGGGATCATGTATACGATTGGGTAGAAACCCCATGACGCAAAGGTCAGCAACCGTGCTTTCTTGACGAGTTCCCGCACGCTTTCGGGCTGGCTGTTGATCGACGCGCCAAGCCCTGCGAACAATTGCCACATGATGTAGACAAACGGGATCGCCGATAAGGTGCCCCACAGGACTCTGGTTGACATGTCGGTCGCGATTTCACCGGGATAGCCCAGCGCAATCATCAAAGCCGCCGCGCCGCCCAATTTGAACGATTTTGATACCGTTTCTTCTTGGCTCAAACGCATCACCAAGATCAATTCGATGAGCAACAACGGCACGGTCAGCAGCCAGTCGACATAGCGATAGGCGTCGTTAAACGCATATCCGGTTGCGGTTACTACGCCGCCCTCGACGCCATATGCGCCTTGCCAGCTTTCGAAAATCCGAAAATAATGATAAGCGGCAATCGCGCAGACGAGGCCGGAAATTGTTAGTGCCGTTTTATATGCGGGACCAACTTGCGAGCGGCCGAGCCACAGGAACAATGTTGCTGCTGCCATCGTGGCAAATGTAAACGAGAATGCGTTGTAGACCAATGAATATTGGCCGAATGATAGAGTTTCCATGTCTTTTCCCCATATCTGAGTCGAAGGTCTTGACCTTGCAGGAGCGGGAAATACGCCTTGAGCGGCTGACAACAACCTACACCTTATACCATGTTTTGCCGATATTGCCGGTGACTGTCTGTGGGTCGATAATGAAACTATTGCAGCGGTCGGAACTAGAATGAGGAGACAATGAAAGTGGTCGTGTTAGACCGGGTCAGCGAGCGGTTGGACGCTTTGATTGCGAATAGCCCGATAGCGTCGGTGATTAGCGATCCGCGGCAACAAAATAATCCGATCATTGCATGCAATGAAGCCTTCATCGAACTGACCGGTTACCGCGAGGAGGAGATCATCGGTCGCAACTGCAAGTTTCTCGCCGGTCCCGCTACCGAGCCTTGGCTGACCGAGACGATCCGCAACGGTGTGAAGCGGCATTCGCCGGTATTGGTCGAGATACTCAACTATAAACGCGACGGCACGCCATTCCGTAACGCTGTTCTGGTCGCACCGATGTTCGATGAAGATGGCGAACTCGAATTTTTTTTGGGGTCGCAAGTCGAACTCGAACCAGATGCCCCCGCGACCCACGTCAACCGCCGGATGGCAGCGGCCGTCGCCGTGAAAGCGCTTACGCGCCGACAACGCGAAGTGCTGGCGGAAATGGCATTGGGCCATCTGAACAAGCAAATCGCGCATACGCTTGGCTTGAGTGAGCAAACGGTCAAAATGCACCGCGCATTGTTGATGGACCGGTTGGGCGCGGCGACAACCGCCGATGCCATCCGCATCGCGGTCGAGGCCGGGTTGTAAAGCGGCCTAGCCCTCCAGGTAAAGCGTCCGCAAGCGCGCTATTTCTGCCGGGCCAACATTCAATTCTTTTTGCAGATAGGCGTCGACCCCGCCATATTCGCTGTCGAGATAAGCGAAGAACTGGACGAGATGCGAAACGCCGCTTTTTGAATAAAGCGGCTCGGCGACCGCGCCGCCGGGCTTTTTCGCGGCTTCGGTATAATATTGCACGATAAGGTTGTTCGGATAGTCAGCCGGGTTCAGCTTGGGCATTTCCCATTGCGGGCGGCGGCTTGGGGTCGAGAGATGATAATCCTTGAGGATCGTCTCGCGGTCGACACCCAGCGCCGTGAGAACAAGCGCGCTCGCCAGTCCGGTGCGGTCTTGCCCCGCCGAGCAATGAACCATGACGGCGCCGTCATTGGCGAGCAAGCGCGAGAAAATGGCGCGGTATTGGGGTTTCAGCATTTTCTCCATGCCGACATAGACATTCTCGCCATTTTGCGCGCCGAAATTGCGCATCAGCGGTTTGAGCGAATAATCATTGCTGATGAATAAGGCACCGGTGCGGTCGTCAAGCTGGGTCGCGGCAACCTCTCGTTCGTCGAGCGAGCGCAGATCAACAATCGACTTGAATTTCAACCCGCTGAGCAAGGTATAATCGCGCTCTGACAACATCGGCAGCGCGCCCGAGCGGAATATCTTGCCCCATTTGACGGTCTTGCCGCCAGCGCCGGTATAGCCGCCGACGTCACGAAAATTGCTGCCCTGTTCGAGCGGGAACAGGCGTTCGGCGACTTCGACCGTCTTTTTCGTTTTTTGATCACGCAGCAGAAAGTAAGAACGGTTTGCTGCGGTGTCAGCGTAGACATGAACACCGTCTGTGTCTTTGCCGGATATGAGTTTCGCAACCGAAATGGGTGCCGACGGATCGGCGGTGACATAGACGTCGACCGGGGCGCTGCTGGTCCATTTAATCGTTACCTCGCCCGGCGCAGAGCGTTCGGCGCTGGCATTTTCGGCCGCATCGGCAGCAACGGCCATGACGGCGCAACAAACCGCACCCGCAGCGAGCTGGCCGAGATATCGTTTCAA
>JANLRW010000079.1:0-12059 GCA_031361925.1 Sphingomonadales bacterium | reverse complement strand
TCGAATGCAAAGAGGATAGAATGACCGTGCAGCCATTACCAATCTGGGCGCAGGGACTCGCGCACAAACACGCGGTCGTGACCGGCGGAAGCAAAGGCCTCGGCCGCGCCATTTGTATCGCGCTGTCGCAAGCCGGAGCAGATGTAACTGCCGTCGCCCGCGATGGGACCGCTTTGTCCGCTCTGACAGAGGAATATCCGGCGATCGAGACGTGGCAAGCCGATGTCAACGATCCGGATTTCGGCACGGAACTGGCCCAGCGAAAGGTCGATATTCTGGTAAACAATGCTGGGACAAACAGCCCTATGCCGATGATCGATGTGCCGTTGGACGTGCTTGACCAGATGCTGAACCTCAACGTCCGTGCGGCCTATCTGGCGGCACAGGGTGCGGTGCGGTCGATGGTGCAGGCTGGCAATGGCGGCGTCATTATTAATATGACCAGCCAAATGGGCCATGTCGGTTCGCCCGACCGCACGGCATATTGCATGACCAAACACGCGCTGGAGGGGTTGACCAAAGCAATGGCGGTCGAGCTCGCACCACACAACATCCGCGTCAATTCGGTCGCGCCCACCTTTATCGAAACGCCAATGACCGGACATATGTTGGCCAAGCCGGAATTTCGGGCATTTGTGGACCGGATGATTCCGCTCGGGCGGATCGGACAGCCGGAAGACGTCGCCGCCGCCGTGGTGTATCTGGCGTCGCCCGCCGCCAATATGGTGACCGGCACCAGCCTGCTGGTCGACGGCGGCTGGACCGCGCAATAAACGGGCGATGATATAAGACAAAACTGTGACGATTTTGCCACGGCCAGACGACTGTTGCATTCGAAGTCATATTTGCCTTGCATTCGAAGTCTTTTTGCGTTCCACCTTCATGTCAGGACTATTTTGTTTCCGTTCAGGGAGGGTTTGGGCAATGAAAATTTCAAGACTGGTGTTGTTGGCAACCGCCGCGCCGCTGGCGTTTGGGCTGATAAGCGTGCCATCTTACGCGCAGGATGATCCCGCCGTTGAAGAAGGCGGGATTGATGAAATCGTGGTGACCGCGCAGCGCCGTGAAGAGAATCTTCAAAATGTCCCAATTTCGGTCTCGGCCTTCTCCGGCGAACAGTTGAAGGCGCAGGGCACGACCGACATTTCGCGGCTTGAAAACATTGTCCCGGGCTTTCAATTCGGCCGGTCAGGCCCCGATGCGCGTCCCGCAATTCGCGGGGTACGGACCGAAAATGTCGGCGTCAACGGCGACACGACTATCGGGTTTTTCATCGACGGCGTTTATCAGTCACGCTCGCAGCAAGCGACGCTTTCGTTTGTCGATATCGAGCGCGTCGAAATCCAGCGTGGGCCGCAGGGAACACTTTACGGCCGCAATACATTCGGTGGCAACATCGCGATCAGCACAGCTAAGCCCAGCTTCGACGAATATAAGGGTGGGCTCGATCTAACAATTGGTGAGAATGGCAGATTCCGCACCGAAGGTTTCGTCAACGCGCCGCTCAGCGAGACCGTTGCGCTGCGTCTGGCGGGTTCGTTCGAGGAATCGGACGGCTATGTCAAAAACGTCAATCCGCTGGGTAATAACCTTTTTGACGACAAGAACCGCTATGTGCGCGGGTCGTTGCTGCTGCAACCAAGCGAGGCTTTCACCGCTTTGCTGAAATTCGATTATTCAAACCAGGGTGGGGCAGGCGGCGCAGCGTTCGGCTATAAATTGCGCGGCAGCTATTTCTACACGCCGACCAGCACGCAGCTTTATAACGGCACAGTGATTACACTTAACACGCGCGGCGGGAACCGCGACGGCGTGATTGACGCACCATTGACGATTGATGCGGGCGTGCCGATTTTTGCGGCTGGCGATCCCTACCGGATTGATACCGATCAGCCGACCGAGCTCGATCTGCGCAACTATGGCTACATGGCCAATCTGGCGTATGATTTTGGTGCGGTGACGTTGCGGTCGATTACTGGCTACACCGATTTTAAGGTCAGGCGCTCGGCAGATTCCGATTTCTCGGGCAACACCGTCGCGGTTGACCAAGTAACAACAACTGCCAAGACATTCAGCCAGGAGCTGCAGCTTGTGTCCGATGCGTCGGGGCCGTTGACCTATGTGCTGGGTGCATATTATTTTAAGGACAAGCTGCGCAATACGCTAATCAATCAACAAAGCCCGCTGGTTATCCGTAACGTGACACCCAACATTACCGGTGCCAATTTCCGTGCTGGATTCTTTGACGAACAGCGTGCCGAAACCGAATCTATGGCGGCGTATGCCCAGATAAGCTATGCGTTTACCGAGAAACTGAAATTCACCGCTGGCGCCCGTTACACGCGAGACAAGAAGGATTTTGCCTTCGCCAATGAACGTTCGGTCGTGCCGCTCACAAGCACGACGCCCCCCGGCACCGATGGCACCTTCATCCGGCTCAATATGCCCTCGATTCCTGATTCTGCGTTTGGCGTGAAAGGTGCGCCAACAAATTGCACCTATCTTGCATCCGGAACAACCCCCGCCCCGCGTCCCGGCTTCCAATGTCTTGCCGCTAATCCACTCCTGCTCACCGGGGCTACCTATGACACGGCAACGTTTAAGAAGCTGACGTGGCGGGCTGGCGTTGATTATCAGGCGACCGACGACAATCTGCTTTACGCGTCGGTCTCAACTGGTTTCCGTTCGGGTGGTTTCAACTCGGGGCAAAGCCAGGCCGCGTTGCAACCAACCTTCAAGCCGGAAAAGGTACTTGCGTTCGAGCTTGGATCGAAGAACCGCTTTGCCGACAATACGATTCAACTCAACGTCGCCGGTTTCTATAACAAATACGATAGCCTGCAGGAACAGCGTCAGGTGCCGATCGGTCCCGCCACGCTTTCAATCATCGAAAACAGCGGTAAGGCCCGATCTTATGGCGCTGAGCTGGAGGCGATCTGGAAACCGGTCGATGCGCTTACGCTTGGTCTGAGCGGGTCATACCTAAACGCTAAATATACCGACTACACCAATGTTCCAGCGCCTTTCGGCACGTCGATCCTTGTGGCAGATGTTACCGTGTTGACGCCAACACTGGTTAACGGCGTCCAGATTGCAGGCATTGGCCAGCGGCGGATCTTTGCGCCGGGTTATGATTGCGG
This sequence comes from Sphingomonadales bacterium, assembly GCA_031361925.1. Classification (GTDB taxonomy): domain Bacteria; phylum Pseudomonadota; class Alphaproteobacteria; order Sphingomonadales; family Sphingomonadaceae; genus Sphingorhabdus_B. Next base: position 8,919 of record JANLRW010000079.1, on the reverse strand, counting down.
ACTTGTGCCCGGCACCGGAGGCGTCGGCCAGCCAGCGGCAAACTTCGGCTGCAACCTGAACGGCAACAGCCTGCCGCATTCGCCCGAATATTCAGGAGCAGTCTATGCTTCTTATGATATCGATCTGGGAAGCGCCGGCACACTCACCCCTTACGCGGTGATGACCTTCTCGGGAGCGTTTTTCGGCCAGCATTTCAACTCGATCCTCGAACGCCAGGGTGCGTATTCGAAGATCGATTTGCGTCTGACCTGGGCGTTTAACGAAAAAATCGAAGTCCAAGCCTTCGTCAACAACGTCACCGATAAGGCTACGGCCAACCGGTTCGTTTGGGGTGGTGGCGGCGCGCTACAAGCCAGCTATGCACCGCCGCGTCTGTGGGGCGCGCGCGCCAGCTTCAAGTTCTAATAAGGCCTGAAGGTCGCATGAAAGGGCAGGGCTGCGGCTCTGCCCTTTTTTGTGTAACGGACGACTTTGCCGACACCTACTTTATTATCGTGAAGAGTATGACGTGACGAAAATTATGATCGATGACCGCACCGAAACGATTGCCGCGCTGGAGATGATCGACCGCCGTTTGCGCTGGCTATCATCATGGACGGTGCATCACGCCACGCACCTACGTCCCAAGCGTGACGGGTTGAAGGTTGGCGGCCATCAGGCAAGCTGTGCGTCGATGACCGCGATTATGGCTGCGCTTTATTTCCATGCGCTGCGCCCGCAGGACAAGGTCGCGGTCAAGCCCCACGCAGGCCCGGTATTGCAGGCGATCCATTATATGCTGGGTAACCAGACGCTGGACCAGCTGCGACGGTTTCGCGGCCTCGGCGGCGCGCAAAGCTATCCCTCGCGGACCAAGGATCAGATCCCGGTTGATTTCTCAACAGGGTCGGTCGGGCTGGGTGTTGCGATTACCGCTTTTTCGAGCCTCGTTCAGGATTATCTGATCGCGCATGGGCACATGGACGAAGCCAATGCCGGCCGGATGATTGCGCTGATGGGCGATGCCGAACTTGATGAGGGCAATATCTACGAATGCCTGATCGAGGGGTATAAGCACGACATCCGCAATTGCTGGTGGGTGGTCGATTACAACCGCCAGTCGCTCGACAGCACGACTGCTGACCGAATGTTCCGGCGTTTTGATGACATTTTCGAAACCTGCGGCTGGCGCGTGATAACGCTCAAGCACGGTAAGTTGCAATTGGCAGCTTTTGCTCAGCCCGGCGGTAAGGCGGTGGAGGAGTGGATCGAAAGCTGCCCCAATGCCGAGTTTGCTGTGCTGACCTATCAGGGCGGGGCCGCCTGGCGCGCGCGGTTGCTGGCGGATATTGGCAGCAAACCTCATGTCGCAAAGCTGCTCGGCAGCTTCGACGATGACGGTCTGGCGGCGTTGATGACTAACCTCGGCGGCCACTGCGTCGAAACGCTGATGGAGGCATTCGACAGCGCCAATGACGAACGTCCGACGATGTTCATTGCCTATACCGTGAAAGGCTATGGTCTGCCGCTTGCCGGGCACAAGGACAATCATTCGGGCATGATGAACCCGTCGCAAATGGACGAGTTCAGGACCAGCATGGGAATTTCCGCAGGTGATGAATGGGAACCCTATGGCGGCATGGGCGACAATGTTGCCGCGCAGCTGAAAGCCTTTGTCGGGCGTAGCGTGCTGGCCGCGAAGGGCGCAGAGCCGATCGCTGACGCTGTCCCGGTGCCCGCCCGGTTGCCCGTTCCAGACGGTGCCGAACAATCGACGCAAGCCGCATTCGGGAATGTGTTGCTGGGCCTTGCAAAATCGGGCGAGCTACTGGGCGACCGCATCGTGACGACCGCGCCCGACGTCACCCAGACCACCAATCTGGGGGCTTTTGTCAATCAGCGCGGGCTGTTCCGCCGTTCCGAAATGTCCGATGTATTCCGTGCAGCAAACATCCCGTCTGCACAAAAATGGGCGGCGCATGGTGCCGGGCAGCATATTGAATTGGGGATTGCCGAAAATAATTTCTTCTTGGTGCTGACGTCACTCGGCCTTGCCGCCCCGCATTTCGGCACGCGGCTGATTCCGGTCGGGACCGTGTATGATCCGTTCATCGCGCGCGGCCTTGATGCCCTGAATTATGGCTGTTATTCCGATGCGCGGTTCTTGCTTATTGGAACGCCAGCCGGATTGACGCTCGGGCCGGAGGGCGGCGCGCACCAGTCTATCAACACACCGCTGATCGGCATGGGTCAGCCGGGCCTCGCCTATTTTGAACCAGCGTTTGCCGATGAAGTGGCGCTCATCATGCGGTGGGCGTTCGATTATCTGCAACGCCCAGATGGCAGTTCGGTTTATCTGCGGCTGTCCACGCGAGTGATACCGCAGATCGCCCGTGCCGATGACCATTGGGAGGCTGGAGCGCTTAAGGGCGGCTATTGGTTGAAGACGCCTGCGCCGGGGGCGGAGGCAGCGATTGTTGCGACCGGTCCGATCATGCCCGAGGCGTTGGCCGCATGGGAAGCGTTGCAGGATGATGTGCCCGGCATCGGCCTGCTCGCCGTTACCTCGCCTGACCTGCTGCATCGTGGCTGGTCAGACGCACGTGCTGCGCGCTGGTGCGGGGGAAGCAAAGAGCCTGCGCATATTGCGCGCCTGCTGGCGGCTCTGTCGCCAACGGCAGGTCTTGTCACAGTGATTGACGGGAGCCCCGGCGCGTTGTCATGGATTGGCGGTGTGCGCGGCAATCGTGTTTCGCCACTGGGCGTAGACCGTTTCGGTCAGACCGGCGACCTGCCCGACCTCTACCGCGAATACCGGCTGGATACGCAAGCCATACTGGATGCCGCAGCGGAGCTCTTTTTATGAGTTTATGGCCCAGTATCAAATCCGGCTGGATTCCGACTGGAAGAAGATTTGACCAGGTCCCGATGGCGATATTTGCTGACTTGCGAAAAAGCCAATGACCAATCCGTGTGTCTCGCCCTCACTTGATTACCATGTAATAGCGGGGCAAGAAGGAGCGATGGCAGTGAATTCGGCACCTCAAGCAACAGCAACGGTCAAGACGCCGGGCAGCGCCGAAACAGCCGCGCTGCGCACACATCTGGAAGCGCACAATGGTATCAAGGGGCTCGACATCCTTGAGCCGAGCGACACACAGCGCGCGGTCGCGCTTTTCCGGCGTGACGGCTTTGTCGTCATCGCGGATGTGTTGAACGAAGCACAGACCAAGTTTCTCGCAAATGGTTGTCACGAGGTTGCAGCCGAAATTCTTGCGCTGGACAGCGAGCGCGGCGGCAATCGCGGCTCGCACCGTTACTCCTTTGGCGGATCGAGCCTGACGCGCAGCCAGCTTCACCGCGCGGAATGGCAGATGATGCTCGACATCCCGGTTGTCGATCAAGTGGTAACGGCAATCTTCGGCTCGTCCGATTACTCGCTCCGCGCAGCAAGCGGTGATTTCTGCCTGCCGGGCGCAACGGGTTATCAACCGTTGCATTCCGACGTCAGCGATTGGCTTAGCAGTGCGAAGTCGCGCTTCAGCTCGTTCCACGATCCACGCGGGCAGCTAACGATCCGCGACTTGCCGTGCCCCTATATCTGCGTCAATTTCCTCCCACAGGACGTCACCCGGCTGAATGGACCAACGCGTCAAATCCCCGGCACACAACACTCCCGTGTGCCCATCCCGAGCCTCGAAGACGAGCCGGAATGGATGCGGCTAAGCACAGTTTGTCCAGCGCCTGCCGGTGCGATCATGATCCGGGATGTTCGCGCGTGGCATGGAGGTACGCCCAATCTCTCCGATACTATGCGCGCGATTCCAAACCTTGAATTCTACGCCCCTTGGTTCCGGGAGCCGATTGTTCCGGGAATCACCTATGCAGACCGCAAAAAGCTGTCTGACCGCGCGCAGTTTCTCACCCGCTTTTGCGTCGCGGATTCCAGCGAACCTCTGTTGACTGGCGCAACCTTATGGGCCCCGTAATCCACACGCTGGCTCCTCGCTGATGAAATATCGCCGTCTTGGCCGAACCGCGCTTAAGGTAAGCGAGCTGTGCCTGGGCACGATGAACTTTGGGCCGCGCACCCCGGAGAAGGAAAGCCATTTCATTCTCGACGAAGCGGTTGGCCTTGGTATCAATTTCATCGACACCGCCAACCAATATGGGGGCAGTTTGGGCGTTGGGGTGACCGAAAACATCCTTGGCAAGTGGCTGGCTATGGACCGGGCGAGGCGCGACAAAATTGTGCTTGCCACCAAAGTCCACGAACCAATGTCGAGTGACATCAACGACCGCGGTCTGTCTGCCCGGCATATTCAAATGGCCTGCGATGCCAGTCTGAAACGACTGCAGGTTGATCATATCGACCTATATCAGCTTCATCATATCGACCGGCTGGCGGCGCCTGAGGAGATTTGGCAGGCAACCGACCGGCTGATCGCCCAAGGCAAAATCACTTATGTCGGGTCCAGCAATTTTCCGGGTTGGAAGATTGTGCAGATGAACGAACAGGCGCTCGCAAGTCGCCGCCTCGGTCTGGTGTCCGAACAAAGCCTGTACAATCTGATCGAGCGACGGGCCGAGCTCGAAGTGATCCCGGCTGCCTGTGAATATGGCGTGGGAATTGTCACATGGAGCCCGCTCGCAGGCGGTTTGCTAGCGGGCGCACCCGGCGACGATGGCGGACGCCGGCAATCGGACGCCGTCAAGTCGGCACGGGCGGCACGGTCTGATCAGCTGTCGCGCTTCGAAGCCCTTTGCGCCGAACTAGGTGAGACACCCAGCGCTGTTGCATTGGCTTGGACGCTGCATCAGGACGGCATTGCAGCCACGATCATCGGCCCGAGCAGCAGAGATCAGCTTAACGCGATTGCGCATGTTCCTGATATTCAGCTTAAAGCGCAAATATTGGCTGATCTGGATGATATCTTCCCACCGTGCGGCCCCGCGCCCGAAGCCTATGCATGGTAAGCGGCGAGCACACATTTTCGGCCGATATCCCGAGTGGCTGGCAACCGGGAACTGTGGCTGTCCCGGGCGGACATCTTGCCTATCATCGCACCGGCGGGTCCGGGCCGTCATTGCTCCTTTCGCACGGCCTTACCGACAATGGTTTATGCTGGAGCCGTGTCGCAAAAGCGTTGGAAGCAGATTATGATATCATCATGCTCGACGCCCGAGGGCACGGCGAAAGTTCGCGGTTACGCGCAGGCGAAGACCATGATCCGGCGCGTGATATCGCCGAGGCGATTGTCAATCTCGACCTAAAATCGCCCATCGTGATGGGGCATTCGGTCGGCGCGCTGGCCATCGCCGCTTGCGCCAATGCGCATCCTCATCTGGTCGCAAAGGTCATATTAGAGGACCCACCATTTGGGCCAAGTCCTGACCGAACAACAGGATTGGAGCGGCAGAAAAAATTTCGCAAGCAGGTCGCTGAATTTCAACGCATGTCCGAGGGGCAAATTACTGATATGGGCAGGCGACTGTCACCCGACTGGCACCTCGACGAATTTCCGGCATGGGCGCGGGGAAAGCGGCAAGTCGATCCTGAAGCCATGCCAGTGGCATTTGCACCTTGGTCAGCGTCCATCGACAAGATATCCGCACCCACGTTGCTGATTTACGGCGAGGCCGCGCGTGGAGCGCTCATGACCACAGAAGTAGCCGCCGAGGCCATGCGGATAAACCCTTGCATCCGTGCCGTCCCAATTGAAGGTGCAGGGCACAATGTCCGGCGCGAGAACTTTGACGGGTTCCTTGCCGTAGTCAGTGCATTTCTGGATGAGAACGAAAGCCGGGAATGCAAGACCTAGCGCCCACTGTGGTCAAGCCGTCGATTCCGGTGAAGCTCGCCTACAGCTTGGGCCAAGTCGGCCAAAATGGTGGCTTCGATGCAGCGGTTGCCTTTATCTTTTTTTACTATTCGGCAGTCCTTGGCCTGTCGGGCACGCTCGTCGGCGCGGCCTTGGCGGTGGGTCTGGCCGCTGACGCCTCCGTCGATCCCGTGATCGGATCATGGTCAGACAATATGAAGTCAAGGCACGGACGCCGTTTGCCGCTTATGGCGCTCTCTGTGCCGCTGATCGCAATATCGCTCGGATTGCTGTTTTCACCGCCCGATGGCCTTGGCCAGATAGCCCTGTTCGGCTGGCTGGCGGTTATGTCGGTTGCGGTGAGGAGTTCGATTTCATTATTTAACGTCCCCTATATCGCACTCGGTGCCGAGCTGACGACGGACTATGCCGAGCGGACCAGCGTCGTGGTCTACCGTGCGTTTACCGGGATCTGTTCGGGCGTGGTAGTGACTGCGATTGGATATTCATTCTTCTTCGCAGATGGCGGCCTGCAAAGGCCCGGTGGATATTCCAGTTTCGGATGGTCGGTTGCTCTGCTGATATTTGTCTGCCTGACGCTATGCTGTCTGGGGATCAGGCGCTACGCCGCCGCTTTGCCGCAACCCGAACAAGCACCCGGATCGATGTTGCGTAGATTACCCGGCGAAGTGAAGGAGATTTTCAGCAACCGTTCCTTTCGGTTGCTGTTCATATCCGCCGTCATCATCTACGCCGCAGCGGGTGCGAATGCGAGCCTGAACAGCCACGCCTTTGTCTATGTCTGGCGCATCGAGAGTGAGCAGATCCAGTTCATCAGCTATGCTTTCCTAGTCGGCATCCTCTTGGGTGTGGTTTTCGCACCTGCGTTGCAAAGGACGGTGGAAAAGAAAAATGTCGTCATAGCCGGCTTTCTCCTTTTGATCGCCAATTGGCTGGTGCTGCAAGGGGCCATGCTTGCCGGCTTCTATCATCCGCTGGGCAACGCCGCGCTCTTGCCTATGCAGTGCAACTCGTTCGTCGCCGGGGTCGGGTTTGGTTTCATATTGGTGGCTTATCCGTCAATGATGGCCGACGCTGCCGATGAGCATGAATATCTCTTCGGTCGCCGCCGCGAAGGCCTGTATTTCGCCGGACTCGGTTTCGCCAACAAAGCCGCGACCGGGCTTGGCGTCATGGTCGCCGGAGTAGCGCTGGATTTCATCCGGTTTCCAAGCAGCGCTGGCCAATCGGCCTCAATGGTATTGCCGGACGCGATCCAGTCCCGGCTCGTAATGATCTGGGGTCCGGTGCCTGCAGTTATCGCAATCATCTCGCTGATAATCTTGGCGTCTTATGGGATTACACGTGCCCGCCATGCACAGATAGCCCAGGCTTTGGGCCGCGACCAGTAACAAACGGCTAGGCAGGCCTGCGCGCATAGAAGCCGAATGCAGCGATGACCGCATAGCACGCCATCGGCAGCATGAACGCGACCGCCAGACTCGACGTCAGGTCGGCAATGATACCCGTCAGCAATGGTATGACTGCACCGCCGACAATCGCCACGTTGATGATTCCCGATCCATCGGCAGCGCGCGAACCCAGCTTTTCGCAAGCCAATGTGAATATCGTCGGGAACATGATCGCATTGGTCAGGCCTACCGCCAACAGCGAGTATCCTGCGACATCGCCGGTGGTCTGGGTCGAAATCACCAGCAAAGCAATCGCTGCAATCGAAACGAAAGCGAGCACCTTGCCTGGGCTCAATACGCGCAGCACTGCCGAACCGATAAAGCGCCCGACCATCGCACCGCCCCAATAAAGACCGATAAGCTTGCCTGCGGCTTGTTCTTGCAATCCCATGACATGGTCCTGCATCAGATAGCTGACGATCAGCGAGCCGATCGCAACTTCCGCGCCGACATAAAGAAAAATGCACAAAGCGCCGAAACCGAAGCGCGGACGCTGAAGCAAATCAAGCCCGGCCAGACCCTTGCTCGCCTCATGCTCTTCGCCTTTCAGTGCATTGCGGAACATCCAGACCACACCTGCGACAATCGCCAGCGCAACCGCAATGCCGAGATAGCCATTCACAATCGCTTGGCTCTCCGCTGTGCGATAGGCGTCAAGCTCGACGCCAGACAATTGATCTGCGCTAACTGCGGCCAATCCACCCAAGATGAGGATAGAGCCCACAATCGGAAACACCGTCGTGCCGAGCGAATTAAACGCCTGTGCAAAGGTCAGGCGGCTATGTGCTGTGGCGGGCTTGCCCAGCAGCGAGATCAGCGGGTTTGAAACAACCTGCACAATCACGACGCCGCTGGCGAGCACGAATAATGCCAGCAGGAACACGCCATAGGTGGCGGTCTGGCTGGCCGGAATGAACAACAAACAACCCGCCATCATCGTCAGCAGTCCAACGACTGCACCGCGCATATAGCCAACTTTCTTAACCAGCCGCGCGCCGGGGATACCGATGACGGCGTAAGCCGCAAAGAAGCAAAACTGGACCAGCATCGCTTGCGTATAATTGAGCGTGAACAGCTCCTTCAGCTTCGGGATGATGACATCGTTGAGACTGGTGATGCCGCCAAAGATGAAAAACAGCCCCATGACGAACAATTGCAACTGGGGCGCGTCGATATGCGCGTCATCCGAACTGGACGACGCAGCTGCGCCGGGTGCCAATGCCATCTAACTCTCTCCCTTTTTTAGCGCGCTTTGTCGAGCCGGCGCACATCTTGTTTTATCGCTTCGGTATGAACGTTACGAATAGTGGCAACAAGACCTTTTGCCGTCTGCATACGTATGGGGGGAGCCACCCGCGCCGAAATTTGCCCCGAGGGCGCCAAAACAACGCAACGGTATCCGCATTTGGACCGGCATTCCGGTCAGCACCCGCCAAATCAAATCGGCGGCACGACGGGCCGCTGAAGGTTAGATCGTTTTAAAACCGGACCTCGTCAACGCAGCGTTCGCCGCTTTTGCGGCTAAGCTGCACCACGATGTCAATCATTGACATGGCATAATCAATGGTTTCGTTGCGGCTTAGGCCGAGCCCGGCCTGCATACACATCAGGCCAATTTGCTCAAACGCACCGTCGGGGCTGCTGG
>JANLRW010000169.1:0-2598 GCA_031361925.1 Sphingomonadales bacterium | reverse complement strand
GGATTGCCCCGCGAAACCGGCAGGGAAATCGCTGGTCGCAAACTGGCAGCGTCCTTTGCCGAATGGCAAGCGCGGCTATCGGCGCGATAGCTGGGAGTTTAATTAGAGTCAGAAACTAGGCTGCGCGGCGTTCGGTCGCTTGCAACCATGCGCGGGCCTGACGCTGTGCTTCGGCGATTTCGCGCGCGGTCATGTCGTCGGAAATATCCGCCCGGCACATCATCGCTTCTTCGCTGCCGTTGAGCGCTGCCAGATTGAACCATTTGTGGGCTTCGATCATATCGATTTCAACGCCCCCGCTGCCGGTCGAATACGCCATCCCCAAATCATACAACGCCTCGGCATCACCACGCGTTGCTTCTGCCAATCGGCTTTCCATCAGGAAGCTCGCGCTTTTCAAACTGTTACCCATATTCTGTCCCCCACATTCCACTGTGTGAGGTCAACTTCGTCCCAATATGGTCAACAAATGGTTAACGAATTTGTCAAAAACTTTATCCGCCCCGGATGCTTCAAAGCGCGAGATTGTCGATCAAGCGTGTCCTGCCGATCTTTGCAGCCGCCAAAAGTCGGGCTTTCCGGCCATCATAATATTTAAGCGGCGCAAGCGATAGCGCATCGGCAAGCGCGAAATAATCAACGCGGGAAAAGCCAGCTTTGGCCAGTTGTCGTCCCGCTTCGGCCAATATTTGCGCAACATCACCGCCAGCCCTGATTTCATCCGCTGCGTTATTGAGTGCTTTGGGTAATGCCAATGCGGCAATCCGGTCTTCGGCACTAAGATAGGCATTGCGTGAAGATAGCGCCAAGCCGTCGGGATCGCGCACGATCGGAATGCCGACAATTTCGAGTGCGAAGTCAAGGTCGCGCGTCATTTGCCGGATGACCGCCAGCTGCTGAAAATCCTTCTCGCCAAAGAACGCAACGTCGGGCTGAACCTGGTTGAACAATTTAGCGACCACCAGCGCGACACCGTCGAAATGTCCCGGCCTCGCTGCACCGTCATAGCCGTCGCTCGGCCCATCGACCTGAATTTTGGTTGCAAAGCCGGCGGGATACATCGTTGCGGCGTCTGGTGTCCAAAGCAAGTCGACACCAGCACCGACCAGTTTGACAGAATCGCTCTCCAGCGTTCTCGGATAGGCATCAAGGTCTTCGTTCGGTCCGAACTGGGTCGGATTGACAAAGATCGAGACCACCACCGCATCCGCCGCCTTTTTCGCGGCCTCGATGAGCGCAAGGTGCCCCGCATGGAGTGCGCCCATCGTCGGCACCAGCGCGACCCTTCTTTTTTGCGCACGCAAAACGGCGATATTGTCCCGCAACAGGTCAGGTCGATTGATGGTTTGCACGTGGACCCCGCCTTGTCTAATGGCTGATGCAAGCGCTATGCGGGATGCAATCGGGGCATTTCAAGGCATTTATCAAATACAGGCATTTCGGGGGCAATTACAGGCTTATGGCCGGACCACATCATATCGTTTTTGCCAATGAAAAGGGCGGCACTGGCAAATCAACCACGGCGGTGCATGTTGCGATTGCGCTGGCATCAAGGGGCGCACGGGTGGCCTGTATAGACCTCGATTCGCGTCAGCGCACACTATACCGCTATCTGGAAAACCGTCGTGAGACCATAAAACGGCGCGGAATCAGCCTGCCGATGCCCGATTTCGAAGTGTTCGACCATGATTCGCTCGCACGGCTTGAACAGCTGATGGACAAGGACGGCGAGGATATCGATTTCCTGATTTTTGATACCCCGGGACGCGATGACAAATACGCACGCTTTGTTGCGACGAGAGCGCATACCCTCGTCACGCCTATCAACGACAGTTTTGTCGATTTCGACTTGATCGGGCAGGTCGACCCCGAAAATTTCAAGGTCAAGCGGCTCAGCTTCTACGCCGAACTGATCTGGGAAGCGCGCAAGGCACGCGCCAAGTCAGACGGCGTGACCATCGACTGGGTCGTGGTGCGCAACCGCCTGCACAATATGGAGGCGCGCAACCAGCAGCGGATGACCGACGCGATTGCCGAGCTGTCGAAACGGGTAGGCTTTCGCTCGGTGCCGGGATTGAACGAGCGCGTCATTTACCGCGAGTTGTTTCCGTCGGGGCTGACCCTGATCGACAAGGGCCATCTGGGCCAGCTAGCCACCGCGCATATCGTCGCGCGGCAGGAACTGCGCGAACTTGTTACCGGCCTTGCGCTCCCCGAAGTGCACAGCGCGGTTGTGGTTTGATGGGCGTTGTTATTGCCCTTGTCGTTGCGGCGCTAGGATGGGCGGTTTGGACGGGCAAGTTGCGAACCGCACAGCTGCCGCCAATCTTGTTGGGGCTGGCGGGGGCATTTCTCGCTGCGCGCGGTAGCCTGCTGATCGGCGTGGCGGCGATTGGTGTCGCGGTCACATGGTATCGCGGCCTGACATGGCGGCTATTTGGCACCAAGGCGACACAGAGCGACCAATATGCCATAGACAAAGCGCGTTTCATGCTGGGCGTGTCGCGTTTTGACAATGCCGATTTTATCAAGGAACGCCACCGCGCCTTGATCGGCAAAAATCATCCGGACACCGGCGGCAGCGAGAACAGGGCCAAG
>JANLRW010000158.1:0-1502 GCA_031361925.1 Sphingomonadales bacterium | reverse complement strand
GCCCCAAAGATATAGGCCGCGCACCGGATCGGGTTTCTTGCCTAGAAATCGCCATAAGGTGCTGCCGCGCGGGGGGACGGCCTCGAGCTCGGACTGCGCTTTGGCGAGCGCCACTACTGCGAGAGCTTGGTCGGAGTCCGCCTTCAATTCGCCCGCCGCCACCAAAGCAGCATATGCTTCGGTGACCGGATGGCTGCTCATCTTTTCGTTGGTTTGCGGATCGTGCCGGAGAACGCCGCGACGCGGGTGTCGCCTTGCATGACCAGCCCGCGCATGAACAGCAGGCGGCCTGTTTCCTTGAGCAGCTCGACCTCAGCGTCCAGCGGATCACCTACGACCCCCGCGCCGATAAACTGCACCGACAGATCAAGCGTCACTGCCGTTCCCGCCTCGATCAACCCGAACATCCGCGACGCGCCAAACATCGCGACGTCGATGAAGCCCAACGTAACGCCGCCATGTATGGCGTTTGACAGATTGCTGTGCGTGTGACCGGGAAACATGCGAAGACGCGCTTTACCCTCACCTTCGCTCCTGACCAGCATTTTGCCCAGCACAGTTCCGTTGTAGCGGCTGGGGTCGGTCATTTGCCATTTCAGCCAGCCGGGATTGTCCGGATCGGGACTGCTATCGAAGGCGGGTGTGTCCAACTATCGGTCCGAAATCAGATGTGCCGTTCGGCGACCATCTTCTTCGTTTCGGCGATCGCCTTGGCCGGGTTGAGGCCTTTGGGGCAGGCATTGGCGCAATTCATGATCGTGTGGCAGCGATAGAGGCGGAAGGGATCCTCCAGTTCGTCGAGCCGCTCACCGGTCATTTCGTCGCGGCTATCGGCGAGCCAGCGGTAAGCTTGTAGCAGAATCGCCGGGCCGAGAAACTTGTCGCTGTTCCACCAGTAACTTGGGCAGCTGGTCGAGCAGCAGGCGCACAATATGCATTCGTAAAGCCCATCGAGCTTCGCACGGTCTTCTGGCGATTGCAGCCGTTCCTTGCCCGATGGTTCTGGCGTGACGGTTTGTAACCAAGGCTTGATCGACGCATATTGCGCATAGAAATGCGTGAAGTCAGGGACGAGATCCTTGATGACTTCCATATGCGGCAACGGGGTGATCGTAACCTCGGATTTGCAATCTTCTATCGCGGTGGTGCAGGCGAGGCCATTTTTGCCATCGATGTTCATCGAGCACGAACCGCAGATGCCTTCGCGACACGACCGGCGGAAGGTAAGCGAAGAGTCCTGCTCACCTTTCATCTTGATCAGCGCATCGAGCACCATCGGGCCGCAATTTTCAGTATCGACCTCAAACGTGTCATAGCGGGGATTTTCGCCGCTATCATGATCATAACGATAGACCTTGAATTTCTTTGTCGCGCCCCCAGTGGTTGACGCGTGCGCCTTGCCCTTTTGCACCTTGCTGTTCTTGGGAAGGAAGAAATCTGCCATTGGATGTCCTGTAAACCGCTATTAGCTATGGTGCCCTAACCAAAGGATGCGGCAATCA
>JANLRW010000137.1:0-8136 GCA_031361925.1 Sphingomonadales bacterium | reverse complement strand
TGCGACTCGAGCGAATATTCGTCCTGCGCCTCGCGGCCGATATTATAGCGCTTGGCGACAACCTCGGCGGTGCCGATCATCGGCATATAGATGTGCGGATGCATTTCGAGCAGTTGACGGTCGGGCTCGACGAACATCTTGCCGCTGCCGACGACTTTGGAAATGCTTTCGACCCCGCCCGCGAGGCAGATGTCCATGTTATCGACGATAATCTGCTTGGCTGCGGTGGCGATGGTCATCAGCCCGGAGGAGCATTGCCTGTCGATCGTCATTGCGGGGACCGTAACGGGAAGCCCGGCGCGTAGCGCGGCGAGGCGGGCTACGTTTCCGCCGGTCGAGCCCTGCTGGGCTGCGGTTCCCATCACGACATCGTCGACTTCGGCGCCGTCCAGCCCGGCGCGCTCGACTGCGGCCTTGATCGACCATGCACCGAGCGTCGCGCCGGTGGTGTTATTGAAGGCACCGCGTCCCGCTTTGGTCAGCGGGGTGCGGGCGGTGGAAACGATGACTGCGTCACGCATGGGAAATATTCCTTGAACTAAAGATTAAACGAAAAACTGGCTGATCCATTCGGCCTGCAAGGCGGGCTTTTCCTCGCCTTCGATCTCGACGGTGAACTCGAGCGTTTGCTGCCACTGGCCGGGGCGCTTCTCTATGAGTTCGAGCAATTTGAAATGTCCGCGCACGCGTTTGCCCGAACGCACCGGCGACAGGAACCGCGTCTTGTTACCACCGTAATTGACGCCCATCTTGACGCCCACGACCTTCGGGCAATCCGATTTTGCGCTCATGACCGGGAACAATGACAGCGTCAAAAACCCGTGCGCGATGGTACCGCCAAAGGGCGTCATCTTTGCCATTTCTTCATTGATATGGATGAACTGGTGGTCGCCGGTTGCGTCGGCAAATTTGTTGATCATCTCCTGATCGACCAAAATCCATTCAGATACGCCGATATTTTCGCCAACTTTGGTCGCCAGTTCGGCTGCGCTAATTGTTGTCATAGGAAATCCTCCCTTTTATCTGATTTTGGGATATCGTGACGTTTTACGGTGCCGAATACAAGCCCCGTATATTTGCCGTTACGGCATTCTAAGCGGGGTCAACACCGGCATCTGCGAATCAGCTTTTGGCGCGGGGTTTTGGCGGCATTGCGGCGGTCGCATAGGGCATGACCAAAGTGCCATCGGGGGCGGCGGTATAGGTGGTTTGTGTAGGATAGGCGAATTCGATGCGGTCCTTTGCAAAGCGCTCGACAATCGCGATGCCGATGGCATGGCGCGCCTTGAACATTTCTTCGACGTCATCGCTGTTCACATCAAACACCAGTTGGAAATCCAGCGCGCTGGGGCTGAATGTCGTGAAGCCTGCGCGGATGAACTGGGAGCCATTGGCCTCAACAATCTCGCGCAATATATCGGGCACTTTTGCCGCCGTTGCTGGCGGCGTATGATAGACCAAGCTCAACGGAAAATTGACCCGCCGGTAAATGGTCAGCGTATTGTTGGTGATTTCTTTATCCAGCAACTTGCTGTTTGCGATGATTTTCTCTTCGCCGGTCAGCGCGCGCAGCCTTGTGCTCTTCATCCCGATCTTTTCGACGCGGGCGGTGGTGGTGTCATACGTTACCGTATCGCCGCGCTTGAACGGTTTATCGAAAATAATCGAAATCGCGGCGAAAAGGTCGGAGAATATGCCCTGCGCTGCCAAGCCAATGGCGATACCGCCAACGCCAAGGCCAGCGACCAGGCCAGTGACGTTGACCCCCAGATTATCGAGGATAACAATTGCGGCAATTGCAAAAACCGCAAAGCTGACAAGCAGGCGGATCAGCACCATCGCGCTGGCCAGCGTGTCATGTTCATGCTCACCTTCGCCCGCCCGTCGCTCAATCAACCCTAAGATAATTTCGCGCAGCCAGATCGCGACCTGGATCACGAATGCGATGGTGAAGAGGACCTCGATGGTTCGCGCCAATGGTTGGGGTGCATTGGCAAAGCCGTTGACCAGTTCGGCGGCGACCATGACACGGAAAAACTTGCTGGTTCGCGATATTGTGCGTGCGATGATCGACTTCATTGCCGATCGGTGTTCGCTTTCACGCGCGATCCGGGCGGCCACCCGGCGCAGCCAGCTGAGCGCGAGAAATACCACCACCCCGACCGCGGTCGCAATCGCCAGCTCGAGCAAATTGCCCTGCACCCATTGGCTGAGCAGCGTCCAGTAACGCTCCAGTCGCGGTCCCATGCCCTCAATGGCATCAGGCGTGATTTGGGGGATATTAGACGGGGCGGGCGTTTGGATGCGGGCGAACATCGGACCTACTTAGTGCGCGGTCTGCTGGCTGGCAACCTAGGCCCTGATGCTAGGCTGGGGTTTCGGCAGGCTTCATCCGCACGGCCTTAATCGGTCGCCACGACGCTTCTTTGCGGCGTCGCGCAAGATAGGTGTCGAGCCCGATTTGCAACGCGGTCAGCATGAAGAAATAGGCCTGAAACGCAATGCCGACAAATAGTGATCCGACGAGGTAGATGATCTGCGCATTTTGCAGCGCGGTCGCCAGCGGCGCGACCCAGCTTTCATCAGGCCGATCACGTTTGCGGTATAGCCGTGAGACTACCTCCATTCGCCAGACTCCGCCCAGATGGATGATCAGCCAGATAATAAGGCCGGGAAAGCCCTGCTCGCCGAGCATTTCAAAATAGCTTGAATGGAAGGCACGGCCTTGGTCGACGACCTGTTTGACCGCAGGCATATCGACAGGAGGAGGTTCGCCGGCTTTTTCCTTTTGCGCGATGTCATAACGGATACGGTTCTGGCGATAGACTTCGAAGCCCCCGCCCATCGGATGTTCCTTCACATATTCCCACGTCCATCCCCAGACGGCGATCCGGGTGGAGGCCGATTCATCGGCTTTGTAATCCTTGATAGTGTCCGCACGCTGTGTGAACGTGGACGGGAGGAACGGAATGGCGGCAAGGCCGATTATCGCCACCGCGCCGAGATACAGCATCCGGTAACGCGCGTATCTCAGCAGCAATATCCCGAGCACAGCGATGCAGATGATTCCGGTGCGCGCCTGCGTTCCAACAGGGATAAGCAGGCAAGCAAAAATTAGCGCTGCCGCGTACAGCCGGACCATCCAGTCGGGTTTGAAGATCGTACCGTGTTTTGCCAGCCACAGGATGAGCGGAATGATCGTGATTGCAACGCACGATATAATGCTGCCCTCAAACAAGCCGCTGTTGTCGTCGATTAATATCACCAGCGAACCGTAACCGCCGCCGCCCGCCGCAGTTTTGATGCCGCCCGTGACGATAAGGGCAGACGCGCAGAGCACCATCGTCAACACCAGCGCCTCAATCCGCAGCTTGGTGTGCAAGGTTAGCGGCAAGAACGCGGCAAACACCAGCGCCTTCCACACCCAGCTCCATTTCTCGAGCGCTGCCACAGGTTCTGCGGCAACGGTGGTGGTGTATCCGCAATAAGCAAGCAGCACGAGCAACAGCACCCAGCGCGGCGCAAACCGGACGTTCTTCTTGTCATCGCTGACCATGAACCCGAGGAACGCGAGGACAAACATAATGAGCGACAGCGGGACCGAATTGAGCAGGAAATAGCTCAGCCGCTGCGGCGACACGATGTCGATATAGGCGTAGATGAGCGTGAACAGAAACGGTCGCTTGAATGCCAGCAGCATGATTGCCACCAGATATCCAACAAAGATCAGGTCACGCATCGCGCGCTGCTTGACGGTTTGCTGAAGGACGTTTGGCGGCAAACCCCTCCGGTTCGGCGTCAGGCGTTGGCGGTGCCTCAACGTCCAGATCGGGACGGTTCACCAGCACCCACAAACCCCAAGCGAGCAAGCCGTGGCTCAGCAAAATCGAAAAATTGTCGATCATCGAATGGCCGGCCCCGTCATCCCCGCATCATTGCGGCTTCCAGCCATATATGCGCAGCGGGTTGACGTCACGTTAATCCTTTTGCGCCATATATTTGGCCGATGTCGCGCATTTTACATGTCCTTGATCACAGCCTGCCACTGCACAGCGGCTACACCTTTCGCACACGCGCGATTATGAAGGCGCAGGCGGCGGCTGGCTGGGACGTTGCAGCCATCACCGGGGTGCGCCAATATCAGCACGGCCAGACTGTTGGCGTAACCAGCGAAACCGTTGAGGGCCTGCATTTTCACCGGACGATGGTCGAAGCATCGGGGCCAAGCCCGTTGCGTGAATGGCGTGAAGTGGCAGCACTTGCCGACGCCATTGTCGCGCTTCACGGCCAATCGCCGTTCGATTTGCTCCACGCGCATTCGCCAGCGCTGAACGGTCTTGCGGCGCACCGCGCAGCACAGCGGCTGGGTGTGCCGTTGGTGTATGAAATTCGTGCCTTTTGGGAGGATGCCTCGGTCGCCAACGGGACAGGAACGGAGGGTTCGGCGAAATACCGCCTGACGCGCGCACTGGAGAATCATGTTGTGCGTAATGCCGACGCGGTCGCAGTGATTTGCGAAGGCCTGCGCAGCGACCTGATCGCGCGCGGTGTATCGCCGGACAAAATTGTCGTTTCGCCCAATGGCGTCGATATGGAATTGTTCGGATCACCGCCGCCTGCCGATGCAAAATTGGCCGATTCGCTGGGTATTGGCGGTAAGTCGGTGATCGGCTATGTTGGCAGCTTTTATGATTACGAAGGTCTTGACGACCTGATCGCCGCGATGCCGATGCTGAACAGCGACGCGCATCTGCTGATGGTCGGGGGCGGCCCGATGGAGGCGGCTTTGCGTGCGCAGGCCGACGCTTCGCCGGTGGCAGAGCGCATCCACTTCGTTGGCCGGGTGCCGCATGAGGAAGTCGAGCGCTATTACAGTCTGGTCGATGTCCTCGCTTACCCACGCAAAAAAATGCGGCTGACCGATCTGGTTACGCCGCTAAAACCGCTCGAAGCGATGGCACAGGGTCGGCTTGTGGCGGCATCGGACGTCGGCGGGCACCAGGAACTGATCCGCGACGGGCAAACGGGGACGTTGTTTCCCTCCGATGATCCAGCCGGTATGGCTAAGGCGCTCGATCGCCTTTTTGGTGCGTCAGGCGAATGGGGCACCCGCCGCGCCAACGCGCGCGCCTTCGTCGAAAGCGAACGCAGCTGGCACAAGAATATACATCGTTACGATCCTGTTTACCATTTGCTGCTACGCCGTGATGGAATAGCCAAAGCCGCGTGACAGCGGCCGCAAACGGCAGGACGGATGAATGAACGCAAAGTTGAAGCAAAACCGGCAAATGCGTAGCCTGGGGCTGGCATTACTGGCCAGCATATTGGCCGCAGTGGCGACGATGTTCGTCCCGGCATCGGTCCTCGAAAGCATTACCGGTGCTTCGGGCCTTTCCGAACTTGTGCCCGCAACCGCTGCACCACTGGGCGATACTGCCCGCGCGTTAATCGCGTTTGGCACTGGCGCGCTGACCTTGGCGCTGATGGCGGTGCTGCTGCTTCGTCAGAACAACAACGCGCCAAAACCTGACGCTCAAGTTGTGCCAGCAGCTGGCATGTTTGAAGACGACGACCGCAACTTCGTGCAATCGTTGAAAGACCGCATCACTAATATCCGGCTCCCAAAAATGCCGTGGGTCAAGGGCGAAGACGACATTACGGAATTGTCCGACCTGCCCAAGTTGCGCGGTGGCGATATCCATCCGGATGCGCCTGCGCGCCGCCCGTTGTCGGCAACCCATGATTTGCCAGTGCTTGATCTGACTGCCGCCGAGAAGCTTGAACCCGAAGAACCGGTCGCTGAGTGGGCCGCAGACATCGTCAGCCCGGCAGCAAATGTCGAGCCAGTTGAAGCGTTCGCAGAAGCTGTTGTCGTATCGCCCATTCCGGTTGAAGATATCCAGCCATCGCTTGCCGAGATGGTCGCCCAGTTGGAGGCGGCGGTGTCCGAACGGCATAAGCAACTCGTCGATCTCGAAATCGTTGCCGCGAATTTAGCCGCTGGCCGTGCGGAGCCCGCGATTGCCAGCGAACCCGTTGCCGAGCCCGCTCCCGAGGCCGACATCGTTATCGAACCTGCCCGTGTCGAGCGCCCGCCGCTGGAAGTTGTGCCTGCCAGCCCTGCCAAAGGCGATGACATGGACGAGGCGCTGGCGGCAGCACTGGCGACGCTACACCGGATGAACGGCACTGATCGCTAGGGTCCTGACCCTAAGGCTTTGCGGCTAATCATCTAGCAATAAGGCGTCGATCATCAGGCGACTTTGATGGGCTGTCGTCACGCAGTCAATCACCGCAATGTCGGCGACCATCTGGCCGTTCAAGACAAACTCATGTTCCGGCAGATCATGCACCAAGCGGTTCGCATTGGCGGCATGTTTTCCGGTCGACAGCGTCATAGCAATGCAGACCTGCACCCCGGAAAAGGTGATGCTATGCCATTGCCGTTCACCCGTGACCGACAATTCAGCATAGGGTGCCATTTGTCGCAATGCGTGCAGCAGACCGTTTGATTTGACCCCATAGTTCATGCTGCTTCGCCTTTCATCATGCTGGTGCACCGGGTGTGGGCGGCGATATACTGGCGTAATTTTGTCTCCATTTCGGGCCGGATTTCACGACCCATGCGCATATCGAACACCAGCCGGGGATCGCGCGCGGCCATCCTGCCGAACTTGGTCGGTGGCAAGTTCTGGTCGCGTAAAAAGCGTTCGACGAGGCGGTTGATGTGCATATTGTCTCCTCCGACTGGGATTCGGTTTCGCTTGCCCGAATCAATTAGAACAAATATAGAACACGTGTGATAGGGAAAATCCTACTTGTCTAGGACAATTCCAACCGGTCTGGAGGAATGATGGTTAACGAAGATTCGCGCGCCGCGTTGGAGCGGCTGATCGTCCAGAACGGCGATGATTATGCCGGTCTGTCAAAGCTGCTTGGGCGCAACCCGGCCTATGTGCAGCAGTTCATCAAACGCGGCTCGCCCAAGCGCCTGCCGGAGGTTGAGCGCGGTATATTGGCGCGCTATTTCGGTGTGGACGAGACCGTGCTGGGCGGCACCGCGTTGTCGGCGGCCAAAAGTGGTTTGCGCCTGATTCCCAAACTGGCGGTGGGCGCTTCGGCAGGGCCCGGCGCGGTGAATGAAGGCGAGACGCTGGCTGGCAAAATCGGCTTCGATGAAAAGTGGCTGCGCAAGCAAGGGCTCGAACCGGCAAAGCTCTCGCTGATCCGTGTCGATGGCGATTCGATGGCGCCTACCCTGAACCACGGTGACGACATCATGGTCGACAACAGCGCGGTCGAACGGCCCTTGCGCGACGGCATCCATGTCATCCGGATGGATGATGTGTTGATGGTCAAGCGGCTGGCGAGGGGCCCCGCAGGACGGTTGTCGGTGCTGTCGGATAACCCCGCCTATCCTGGCTGGCCAGACCTCGACGGGGCGGCAGTGACCATCATCGGCCGGGTGGTCTGGGCGGGGCGACGGCTATAATATTTTACACTGCACAAATATAACTTTATGTTATATCCGTCGCTTGGATGAAGCGGGTCGAATATGCCTGCGACGTTGCCAAGATGCTTCAACGGATGGACCGTGCGACGGCGCGGCGGATCAGGGACAAGGTTCGGCAATATGCGGAAGACCCGGCGTCACTTGCCAACAATGTTATTGTCATGAACGGTAATGAGGCATTGCGGCGAATGCGCATAGGCGACTGGCGGGTGATTTTTAACGAGGATCTGGTCGTTGTGCTGGTGATACGCGTTGCTCCGCGTGGCGGCACATATGATTGAGGTGGTATGGGACACGAACCGCAAAAATTTATAGCGCCTGATGGCACCGAAATGGTTGTGTTGCCTGCCGCCGACTATGCAAAACTGAAGTTGCTGGCTGAGGACGGCGAAGATCGCTTGGCGGCGCAGGGTCAGCATGAACGGCTTGCCGGTTTCCTTTGCGTGCGGCGTCGTTATACTGCGCCGGAACCCGCCGTAACCGGAACCGAAACGCCGTGCCGCCACCCCCCCCACCGCAGAAACCCGGCCCCGCCCGCGCCCCCCCCCCCCCGCCCAATGCCGACCATCAGAAACCCGCCATAAACGTCGGCCTAATCCAGGTGCTGGCCCCACTGATCTGGA
>JANLRW010000133.1:0-2615 GCA_031361925.1 Sphingomonadales bacterium | reverse complement strand
AGACCGCCGAGCAGTTCCGGTTGCACATGGACGGTTCGGTTCGCCGCGGCGCGGCGGAGGAGAGTCGGCTGACGTTCATGGTTTATTTGAGCGATGTCGCGGAGGGGGGCGCGACGAACTTCTACCGAGCCGGCGGGGTCTTGGAGTTTTCGGTACAGCCTTGCCGGGGTAAAGCGCTTTTATTCGATCACCAGCGCCTCCATGAAGGGGCCGCCGTGCAGCAAGGACGCAAATACGTGTTGCGTTCGGATGTTATGTATCGCCAGACGCCAGGGACGTAACCCGGGTGGACAGGTTGACAATCTGGTTTGACCCACCATTTCCCCGCCCTGACATCCACCCAACATTGGGCCGTGTTCTCGACGCCAAGAAAGCAATGTTCACGAGCGGAGAAAATTTCGACTGGGCAACCGGCGAGGCCTTGGCCTTTGGCGGGCTCTTGTCCGAAGGCTATGGCGTGCGTTTATCGGGGCAGGACTCTGGTCGCGGCACATTCAGCCAGCGTCACGGCGTCTGGGTCGACCAAGGCACTGAAGAGAAATACGTGCCGCTATCGACCTTGCCGCATGGTCGCTTCGAAATTCTCGACAGCCCACTCTCCGAATTTGGCGTCCTCGGGTTTGAATATGGTTTTGCCGGGGCCGAACCGAAAACACTCGTTTTATGGGAAGCGCAGTTCGGCGATTTCGTCAACGGCGCGCAGGTTATCATCGACCAGTTTATTGCGGCGGGCGAAGCGAAATGGCTGCGCGCCAACGGCCTCGTGATGCTATTGCCGCATGGCTATGAAGGCCAAGGGCCGGAGCATAGTTCGGCGCGGCTCGAACGGTTTTTGCAATTATGCGCCGAGGATAATATCCAGGTCGCCAATTGCACCACGCCCGCCAATTATTTCCACCTGCTACGCCGCCAAATGGCGCGGCCCTTCCGCAAGCCGCTCATCGTGATGACCCCCAAGTCGTTGCTTCGGCACAAAATGGCGGTTTCGAAGGCCGCCGATTTCCAAGGCGAAAGTCACTTCATGCGGATATTGTCCGACCCGTCGGCACCCGCCGATGCCGACGTGAAGCGTTTGGTTTTGTGCTCGGGCAAGGTTGCCTATGACCTGATGGAAGCGCGCAATGCGGCGGGCGATACCGGAACCGCGATTGTCCGGCTGGAGCAGCTTTATCCGTTCCCCGGTGAGCCTTTGGTAGTTCGGCTGAAGCGCATGACGAACCTCGAAGAGGTCGTGTGGGCGCAGGAAGAACCGAAAAATGCCGGTAGCTGGTCGTTCGTCGATCCGTTTATCGAGGAATGTTTGGCGGACGCCAAGACCACCCCAACCCGCGCGCGTTATGCCGGGCGCAAGCCCGCCGCAGCGACCGCAACCGGCCTTGCCAAACGCCATCAGGCCGAACAGGCGGCATTGGTCGCCGATGCGCTGGGCCATAATGTCCGCGCCGAAATCCGCCGTCAGAGAAAAGGCTGATACGATATGAGCACCGAAGTCAAAGTCCCCGTATTGGGCGAATCCATCACCGAAGCGACGCTTGGCCAATGGCTGAAAAAGCCCGGCGAAGCGGTTGCCGCCGACGAGCCGATAGCCAGCCTTGAGACCGACAAGGTCGCGATTGAAGTGCCGTCGCCGGTGGCTGGCGTGATGGGCGCTTATGCCGTTGAAGAAGGCGCGACGGTCAATGTCGGCGCGGTGATTGCGAGTATCGAGGCCGGGTCCGGCGCGCCAGCTACGGCACCGGCTCCTGTTGCTGCCGCTGCCGCAACTCAGCCGGTTGCGACTACACCAGCGCCTGCACCTGTTGTGGCTCCTGCTGAAAATTCCGACCTTCCGCTCTCTCCATCGGTCCGCCGTCTGGTTCTCGAACTCGGCATCGACCCGTCGAAAATTAGAGGCACCGGCAAGGATGGCCGCCTGACCAAGGAGGATGTCGTCGCCGCTGCAAAGGGTGCGCCTGCTGCTGCACCGGCTGCCGCTGCTTCGGTAGCGGCCCCAGCTGTCGCTGGTCGCCAGGAAGAACGGGTGCGCATGACCCGCCTGCGCCAGACGGTGGCAAAACGGCTGAAGTCGGCGCAGGAAACAGCGGCGTTGCTGACAACCTTCAACGACTGCGACATGAGCGAAGTCATCGCGGCGCGCGAGAAATACAAGGAACTGTTCGAAAAGAAGCACGGCGTAAAGCTCGGCTTTATGAGCTTCTTCACCAAGGCCGTTGCGCTTGCAGTGCATGATATTCCAGCGGTCAATGCGCAGATCGACGGCGATGAAATCGTCTATCACAATTATCTCGACGTCTCGGTCGCGGTCAGCGCGCCCAATGGCCTCGTTGTTCCTGTCATCCGCGATGCGCAGGTACTGTCGGTTGCGGGGATCGAGAAAAGCATCGGCGATTTCGGCGTGCGCGCAAAGGCGGGCACGCTGACGATGGACGACATGAAAGGCGGCACGTTCACGATCAGCAACGGCGGCGTCTTCGGGAGCCTCATGTCCACCCCGATCATCAACCCGCCGCAGTCGGCAGTGCTCGGGCTGCATCGGATCGAAGACCGCGCCGTCGTCCGCGACGGGCAAGTCGTGGTGCGGCCGATGATGTATCTGGCTTTGAGCTACGACCACC
>JANLRW010000117.1:0-7318 GCA_031361925.1 Sphingomonadales bacterium | reverse complement strand
GGGCTGCGCGCCGAAGTGAACGTCAGCCCGATGTCGCCCCATTCGGCGACTTCCAACCCGCCGGCGATGCCAGCCGGAAGTGCGGTTACAACGCGCGTTTTGCCCGACTTCGGATCAAGTAATTTGACCTTGCTCATGCCTGCTTCGTTGGTGGCGTAGGCGATAAAGCTCCCATCGGGCGCGATGTCGAATTCATCGACGTCCCAGCTTTCGGCTGGCCCGCGTGGGCTAAACGCGCCAGTCTTCAAATTGATCGTACCTAGCCGCTGGAAGTCCGAGCCTTCATCGGTGGTCGCCCACAGGCTGCCGTCTGGCGCAAATTGAAGGCCGCCATATGCAATGTCTTTGGCATGGTCGCCAATCGGCGTCATCTTGCCACTCGCCAAATCGAGCAGCGAAAGATCGGTATTGGTGACCGACAGATATTGCGCGACAACCGCCGTCTTCTTGTCGGGCGAGAACGCTGACACACCCCAACCGCCGCCTTTGACCTCGGCGACCATCCGGCTGGTCGATGGATCGCGCGGGTTCATGACGTAGATGTCATTGTCGGTCCCATTGCGCCGCGTCGAGGTATAGGCAACCAGCTCGCCATCGTCGCTCCATGCGTTGATGCCGTTGCGGCTCTTGCCGTCGGTAAGCATAGTAAGCTTGCCGTCCTTCAGCGAATAGATCTGGTAAAACTCATTACCGCCGATATCTTTCTGCGTCAGCAGCACATCGCCTTTCTTTGGCGCCCAACTGCCGCCGCCGACCGGCTCCGCTTCAAAGCTGATCTGCTTTCGGTCCATCATCGGCCCGGCAACGCGGTGCAACTGCGCGGTATTGCCGAAGCGGGTCGCGACCAGCATCGACTTGTCGGTCGGGTGCCAGCCGGTGAAGCTCGCGGTGCGAAATTCCATATAGGGCCGCGTCTCGGCAGGCAGTTGATCGGGAACGGCGGGGATGCCGTCCGCCACCAGCGCATCGGGCTTCGGCGCGTCGGCGAATGCCGGTGCAGCGGATAAAGCCAGTGCCAGCAATATGGCTAGTTTTGTCATTCTGTGTGCCTCTCATACGTCTGGATGATAACGTCAGGCTAGCGCGGGGTGTGCAGTGTAACAATATGTAATCCGCGCCGCCTTCCATTAAAGGCGTTCGCCGTTCGACTACTGTCCGCCCGCGCGTCTGTCCGCCCGTCATTCGCTTGCCGCAGCGCCAAAACAGGCATATCATCGCTGCGGGAGAATAAGAGATGACAAAGCAATGGCTTCGGCTCCGTGCGTTTATTCTGGCAGTCTCAGCCGCCTCTGACATGGCTGTGGCGCAGGAAATCGCGGCCGCACCGGTGGACCCGCAAATTGGCGTTATCCAGGAATTCGCGCTCGACGGCAGCGAGCGAATGACGGTGCAGGTGCAAGTCAATGGCAGCGCCGCTGTGCCATTTATCGTTGATACTGGGTCCGAACGTACGGTTATTGCCAATGACCTCGCCAAACGCTTGTTGCTTGAAAGCGGGCCGCGCCTGACGCTGGCGACGATATCGGGGAAGACCGAGGTCAATTCATTCTTCATCGACAAATTGACGACGTCAGCGGTCAACCTGGAAGGGCTCGAAGCGCCCGGACTTGAGCGTTCGAATCTTGGCGCATATGGCTTGCTGGGCATCGACAGCCTCGAAGATAACCGTGTGTTGCTCGATTTCGCCAAGCAGACGATGGACGTGCTTCCGTCTCCGAAAGCCAAAGGTAGAAGCAAGCTTGAGAACGGCATGATTGTCGTGACGGCCAAACGCCGTGCTGGCCGGATGATTATCTCCAGCGCGAAAATAGACGGAATGCGGGTCGATATCATCCTCGACACGGGGGCGCAGTCGAGCATGGGCAATGGCGCGTTGCGTGACAAACTGCGCCGCCGCCACCGGACGATAGATTATGTTCCGGTGCGGATGCGCAGCGTGACCGGTTCGATCTTGCTCGGCGAGTTCACCCAAATCCAGGAGATTGAGGTCGGCGGCCTGACTATCCAGGATTTGCCAATCACCTTTGCCGATAATTATGCCTTCACCGCGTTGGATTTGCAGGAGCGTCCGGCAATATTGCTGGGCATGGATGCGCTGCAGTTATTCGACCGGGTGTTGATCGACTTCGGCAATCGCCGCGTCGGCTTTGACCTGCCAAGCGGGGTGGAGCGCAAAACATTCACGCGATACGCTTCCTCGCTGTAGCTTGTCAGCCGCATACAGCTTCGCCATAGGCGCGGGGATGACGCGCGACTTTTTATTTGGGAAGCAACGGTTTCAAGTGGTGGGTGACGCCGCGTTGTTTTGGCCGGAACAACGGGCACTGCTGGTCGCCGATTTGCATCTGGAAAAGGCGAGTGCTTATGCAGCAGGCGGACAGATGCTACCGCCATATGATAGCCTATCGACGTTGCATGAGCTCGCCGCGCTGGTCAGTGCCAACGGTGCTCAGGCCATCATTTGCTTAGGCGACAATTTCCATGATGATGACGGCGAGCAGCGTCTTGCCGGAGAGGCGGCGGCGTTGCTGCGGGATTTAACCACACGGTTTGACTGGATCTGGATTACCGGCAACCACGATCCGCATATTTCGGGTCGTTGGGGCGGCACATCGGTATTGGAGCTGGAGGCTGCGGGTATTGTGCTGCGTCATGAAGCCGATCCAGCGGACTCTGCGCACGAAATATCGGGACATTTTCACCCGAAATATCGTGCTTTAATGCGTAAGCGGATGGTTTCACGCCGTTGTTTTGTTCAAACCGAAAGCAAGATCATCATGCCAGCCTTTGGTGCGCTAACCGGCGGGATGGATGCAGGTGACATGGCTATTCGCCATGCTTGTGGCCTAAGCGCGCGCGACGCGGCGACGGCGTTGGTTCCGCTCAAAGATGGTTTGGCTCGATTTGCGCTGGCGGCCTAATGACGCACACCGAAAAGTGCGGTGCCAACCCTGATATGCGTGGCACCGAGCATGACCGCCGTTGCGAAATCATCCGACATCCCCATGCTTAATCCAGTAAGCGTATGACGCGCGGCAAGTTCGGCCAATAACGCAAAGAAAGGGGCTGGCTCGATTTCGGCAGGTGGCAGACACATCAGCCCCGCCACCGGAATATTCGCGGCGTGCGCACTTGCCAACAGATCGGGTAAAGCCTCGACAACACACCCCCCTTTCTGCTCCTCGACACCGATATTGACCTGAATGAAGCACGGCACTTGCTTGCTTTGGTCGCGCATGGCTTTGCCAAGAGCATTGACCAACGAAAGGCGGTCCACCGAATGGATCGCATCGAACAACGCAACCGCTTCCTCAGCCTTATTGGATTGTAGCTGTCCGATGAGGTGAAGTTTGGTTCCGGGATACGCCGCCTTTAAATTGGGCCATTTGTCGGCGGCCTCCTGCACACGGTTTTCGCCGAACATGCGGTGGCCTGCTTCAAGCAACGGCATGATGTCAGCAGCGCTGCGGGTTTTCGACACGGCGATTAGGTTCACGCTGTCCGCCACGCGGCGCGCAAGCTTTGCGGCTACGGCAATCTCGGCTTTGATCTCGCCCAACCGGTTCGCTGCATTGTCTGTAGTCGCTTTGTCCATGGCCGCAGGCTATAGGCGAGGCGATGAGCCGCCGCCAGACCCCGCGACCTGACAATATGTCCTTGCCGCGAATCTGGTTGATGACCGACACGCGTTTCAGCGATGACCTGCTGCCTGCAATCAGGCGGTTACCGTTCCGGTCAGGCGTTATTTTTCGGCATTATGATTTGGCGCATGTAACACGCTTGGCGCTTTTCCGACAGGTCCGGCGGATTTGCCGCCAGCGCGGGCATATGCTGTTGCTAGCAGGCGATGAACGCACCGCGCGTTGTTGGCATGCCGATGGCTATCATGCCCGCGGTGGGCAACGCCGGTCCGGCAATATGGTTCGCAGCGCGCCCGTCCATGACCTGCGCGAACTCGCCGAAGCAAAACGCAACGGGGTTGATCTGATGCTGATTTCACCAGTCTTTGCGACTGCCTCACACCCCGGCGCTGTTGTTTTAGGTCGGGGTGGCCTCATGCGGTTAGCGAAACTTGCGCCAGGTTTAAAAGTAATAGCGCTCGGCGGGATGAATGCCACGAAAGCAGCATTGCTCAAAGTTCACGGCTGGGCCGCGATTGATGCGTTTCGGCGTTAAACGAATTTAGAAGCGGATTTTGGTGCCGACGTAGACGGCTTCGCTATCCTTGCGGTCGTCAGCTGCCGGAATGACACGATCACGCTCGCTGGCATAGCGAACACCCGCGGTTACGTCGATCTTGCGGCTAATAGAGAAGCTGCCGCCCACATCAAGTTTGTAATCACCCGCTGCTGCACTGCCGCGAACCGGCGGTGCCACAGCGGCGTTTTGGTCAAGCTTGATGTTAGTGCTGAACTTGCTGGGCTTGTTACCCTTTTCGTCCAGACGGAACGTGCCCTTACCCAACTCGCTGACCGGAGCCGGAGCGGCAAGTTTCGGCGCCGACGGCAAGGCAAAGCCCTGCCAACCGCGCGATGCGCTTAAGCGGTAGTCGGTAACGGCCAAACGCGTCGTCTTACCAGCGCCAGCTTCGACAACACCGATGGCGTTACGGATCGACACTGCTCCGGCGGTCAACGGCGAATCGGTGCGCGCAGCGACCGTCATCGTGCGGTTACGACTTTGATCGGCGCGAGCGGGGGTAAACGGAAACCGTTGATCGCCGCCACGCGCCGCAGTTGCAGCAAATCTCGCGGCCAAACGGCTATCGACACCAGCTGGGGTAAACGTGCCAAGCCAGTCCTGCGAAGTAGCCTGCGCCTTTTCAAATGACTTTGCAGCAAACGCCGGGGCGATTATCGGTGAAAGCGCAAGCGACCCGGTTGCCAGCAATGCGGCGGCAAAAGTGGCGTTTTTCCGCCTAAATGATCGTTTCAGCGCCATGATGCTGGTCAATTCGACTCCCTGTTGCATCCTATATACGCTCGATTCGTTTCACAAAAAAGGCCTTTGCCATAGCAAACCCGTTTTTTTGCAATCTGTTGCATAAGGTCCACATATTGCCCGTCGCATTGCATCCCACTGCCTCGGTTCAGCAGCCAGAAAGCTTGCCCACGCCAGCAAAGCCGATATAGAGACCATTCGACCGTTTTAGCCCCAAGGACAATTTATGCGCTTCACTCGCCTCGCCCTCATCCTTGCCTCTGGCACAATGCTGCTGTCGGCCTGTGGCAATCAGGCGCGCCCCGAGGCGGACATCGCAGCCGCGCAAGTTACGACCATTGGCGTCAACAGCTATTTATGGCGTGCGTCGCTCGATGCGTTGTCGTTCATGCCGCTGGTGCAGACCGATTCAGCAGGCGGCGTAATCGTGACTGATTGGTACGTAAATCCGCAAAGCCCAGGGGAACGGGTCAAGTTGACTGTTTCGATCCTTGATCAAGATCTGCGCGCCGATGCGCTGCGCGTCGCTGGCAGCCGCGAAGTTTCGCAGAACGGCCAATGGGTTGCCGCACCTTTGCGCGCAGCGACCGTCCAAAAGCTGGAAGGTATCATCCTCACCAAGGCGCGCGATCTTCGCCGGTCAGCCATTACCGGATAGGCTTTTATGACTGACGTGGAGCGTTTCAACCCGCACGTCGCCGACGCGCGGTGGCAAAAGATTTGGGATGAGCAAGCGACCTTTGTCGCAGATGATCACTCACCCAAGCCGCGCAGCTTCGTGCTCGAAATGTTTCCCTATCCGTCGGGTCGCATCCATATCGGCCATGTCCGCAACTATACGATGGGTGACGTGATCGCGCGTTATAAGCGGATGACCGGGCACGAAGTGCTGCATCCTATGGGGTGGGATGCGTTCGGGATGCCCGCCGAAAACGCGGCGATGGAAAAGGGCGTTCATCCAGGCGGTTGGACACGGCAGAATATCGCGAATATGCGGACGCAGCTAAAACGCATCGGTCTTGCTATCGACTGGACGCGCGAGCTCGCCACGTGCGAGCCTGATTATTACGGGCATGAGCAGGCGTTGTTTTTGGCTTTGTTGAAGGCCGGTCTTGTCTACCGCAAGGAGTCGGCGGTCAACTGGGACCCGGTCGATATGACGGTGCTGGCCAATGAGCAGGTGATTGATGGCAAGGGCTGGCGCTCGGGCGCGCCGGTCGAACGGCGCAAATTGAGCCAGTGGTTTTTGAAGATCACCGATTTTGCCGAAGAATTGCTCGAAGGCTTGGGCACCCTCGACCAATGGCCGGACAAGGTGCGGCTTATGCAGGAAAACTGGATTGGCAAATCGCAAGGGTTGAAGTGCCGGTTCGCGTTTCCGGGTTCGGGCGGCGAGGGCATCGACGTCTTCACCACCCGCCCGGACACGATATTCGGCGCAAGCTTTGTCGCGATTTCAGTCGATCACCCAGTTGCACAAAAACTCGCAACCAACGCGCCCGAATTGCAGGCGTTTATTGAGTTATGCCGCAAGGGCGGGACGACGGCAGCCGATATCGAGACCGCCGAGAAAATGGGTTTTAACACCGGCCTGACGGTCGAACATCCGCTCGATTCCAACTGGCATTTGCCTGTTTATGTTGCCAATTTCGTGCTCATGGATTACGGCACTGGCGCGGTTTTCGGCTGTCCGGCGCACGACCAGCGCGATCTCGATTTTGCCCGTAAATATGCTCTTGGCGTCACCCGCGTAGTATCTGAGGGCACACTGACCGACAGCGATTTTGACGGCCATGTCGCGTATACCGGCCCGGGCCAAATCGTGAATTCGCATTTCCTGAACGGGATGAGCATCGACGAGGCCAAAGCCGACGTGATCGCCAAGGCCGAGGCCGAAGGCTGGGGCGAAGGCCAGACACAATACCGATTGCGCGACTGGGGTGTCAGCCGACAACGTTATTGGGGCACGCCGATCCCGATCATCCACTGCGACACTTGCGGCGTGGTGCCGGTGCCGGATTCGCAATTACCGGTCGTGCTGCCCGACGACGTGACTTTCGACATCCCCGGCAACCCGCTTGAGCGCCACCCGACCTGGAGCACGGTCGATTGCCCGAGCTGTGGTCAATCCGCGCGCCGCGAGACCGATACGCTCGATACGTTTGTTGACAGCAGTTGGTATTTCATCCGCTTCGCCAGCCAGCCGAAGGATAAGCCGTTCGACCGCGAAACTGCGGAAAAATGGCTGCCGGTCGATCAATATATCGGCGGGGTCGAGCATGCTATTTTGCATCTGCTCTATGCAAGGTTCTGGACCCGCGCGCTCAGCCATATCGGCATGATCACCGTGAAGGAGCCGTTTGCTTCGCTGTTTACG
>JANLRW010000057.1:0-3286 GCA_031361925.1 Sphingomonadales bacterium | reverse complement strand
GAGGAAAGCGTCGCGCCCCGTCCACTCGACATGTTCGCGGCCAGCAACCGGTCAAGCTCGCGCGCCGAAAATGGCGGGAACGCGCCGGGGAAACTGGCGGTCGCCCGCGCGGCAAAGATCAGTTCGGGAACCGACGCCAGGTCGCTTCGTCCGCGCGTCGAAAAGTCGATGGTCAGCCGGTGCTCGGCCTCGGCCACCAACGGCGGGCTGTTCAGCCGCAGCATCTGGTCGTGACCGTAAAAATCGGTGACCGTCACAAATAGGTCGAGCGGCTGGTTGGCGGGCAGGAGTTTCGCGCCAGCTTTGCTACCCGCCATTGTGGTCAGCGCATCGAGCAATAGCTTTGAAAACACCCGTCCCCCAAAAGGCGGGGCGAACCAGCGGGCGCGGACAAAGCGTGACAGTTTATGCGCGACCTCTTCGCGCGCTTCTTTCGACACCGTCGTATCGATCATCCCGCCGCGCCGCCGCAATATCATCCACGCAATCGGCGTCGCCCAGAATTTGGTGAAGCGCGACACCGCACGCGCATCGGGGTCGAGCAGCGTATCGACATCGGCAGTTTCCAGCCACATATCGGTTAGCGGCTCAAGCGACTGCCCGGTGACGATGGCTTGGGCGAGAAAAATCCCGTTGATCCCGCCAGCGCTTGAGCCGGCAATAATATCCGCCAGCACGCGCAGCTTGACGCCGCTCTTGGCCTCCATATCGGCAATGATATCGCGGTAAATGGCCTCGCTGCCAGCGCCGGGCGGCGTGCCGTCATGATAGGCCCGGCTGGCGCGAAGAAGATGCCAAATCTCGCGCGTGACGCCGTGCATATAGACCGCAAGACTGACCCCGCCATAGCAGATCAACGCCAGCCTGAGTTCCTTTTCCCGCATAAGGCGGGCTTATCGGGGATTGGAGCGGTTGGGAAGGGGAGCGTTGCGCAGAAGTGGATGGAAACCGAGTGAAGGGGACTGTCCCAAGCGCAGTGCCGTGGACTGTCCCCGAGTGGTCGCGCGCCTCGGCATTTATGAGGGAACAGTCCCTAAAAGGACAGTCCCCAGCCGCAAAAAACCCACCCAATTTCCCGTCGACCGCGACACGCGAAAACCAAACAAGTTCACAGTGGATTCGACCCAATCTCTGTAGGAAACAAATCCAACAGGAATCTGTGAAAGGTCACACTAAGGTCTCACCTTAAACGCTGTTCCGGCGAACTCGGATGACCTCATTTTTTTGCTTTAGCTGATTATATGCCCATACAGCCATCGGGCGGTTAGCGATGTCGGGTAGAGGCTGTCAGAACAAGTCCTACATTGCAAATATTGTCCGGCATTCAAGTTGAATAGTATATCGACCCTGGAACTTTCAATTGGTCTCCTTATCCTATCCTTTTGACTCCGCGCATGTTTGGCCGCATCGATTGGATCGTCGGCTAGCCTATCGCTGGTTGAAAACGGAGGGCAGCGATGACTGATACAGCGGCCGGCAGCAAATTGGGCAAATGGTTGATGACGGTTGGAATAGGCATTTTTACCGTCATCCCACCGATTGTCGATATTTTGACGCCGACGCATATCTTCAATCCCGATTGGGTTCCTCATGCGCGTTTTCACACCATGTGGGCGATCATTTCGGCCTCGTCTGTTGGAGCGTTGGCGTTGTGGTTTCTTTGGCGCGGCCCTGCGCAACAGTCGGTCCGCACGCATATTGCCGGGGCGATCGGTGCCTGTGTCCTCGGTTCCTTCATGCTCGCGACAGCGACGATGTCACTTTACGGCGGCTCGCTAAGCGATGTTAAAGATTTACGTTCAAGCGTCGGGGGAATTGACGTCAGCCTGAATCTCGTCACATTTGGCGTGGCGCTTATGCTGATCCTTGCTGGCTGGCGAATTGCGGCGGCACGTCCCGGCGGCAATTGATCGTATTTCGGCTGACAAACCTGGCAGACCCGTCATTTTTGCTTAACGTTTTTCTCGAACTCACATCTCGCAAATCGCCTTGAGTTCTTTATATGTTCTGATACACATGACGCATGGCAAAGGCAAAACGCAGATATGTGTGTCAGGCTTGCGGCTCCGAAGCGAACCGGTGGCAGGGGCAGTGTGATGACTGCGGCGAGTGGAATACGCTTGCGGAGGAAGCCAGCGCGACCGTCTTTGAAATGAAGCATCATCTGCGCTCGGGCGGGCGCGATGTGGTGTTGCATGGCCTTGATACCGAGATCAAGTTGCCCGACCGCGCTTCGACGGGAATTGCGGAGTTCGACCGTGCGCTTGGCGGCGGGTTGGTGGCGGGGTCCGCGACCTTGCTTGGCGGCGATCCGGGGATCGGGAAGTCTACCTTGCTGTTGCAGGCGGCGGCCAATCTGGCGCGGCGCGGATTGGCTGTGGCGTATATTTCGGGCGAAGAGGCGGTCGATCAGGTGCGGCTACGCGCGCGGCGGCTGGGGCTTGGTGATGCGCCGGTGAGCCTCGCGGCGGCAACTTCGGTGCGCGATATATTGACGACATTGGGACGCGGCGAACCGCCCGCTTTGCTCGTGATCGACTCGATCCAAACGATGCACAGCGACCAGATCGAAGGCGCGCCGGGGACGGTCAGCCAGGTGCGCGCATCGGCGCAGGAGCTGATCCGCTATGCCAAGGAACGCGGCACGGCGCTGATGCTCGTCGGGCATGTGACCAAGGACGGCACGATTGCCGGACCGCGCGTGCTAGAGCATATGGTCGATACCGTGCTGGCGTTTGAGGGCGAGCGCAGCCATCAATATCGCATCCTGCGTGCGTCGAAAAACCGCTTTGGCGGCACCGACGAGATCGGCGTGTTTGCGATGGCCGAAGAGGGACTGACCGAGGTCGGCAACCCCAGCGCGTTGTTCCTGACCGACCGTGCCGAACAGGTCACGGGGGCTACGGTGTTCCCGGCGCTCGAAGGGACGCGGCCGGTGCTGGTCGAGATACAGGCTTTGGTGGTGCGGCTATCGAGCGGGGCGACGCCGCGCCGGGCGGTGGTCGGCTGGGACAGCGGGCGGCTGGCGATGATATTGGCGGTGCTGGAGGCCCGCTGCGGCCTGAGCTTCTCCACCGCCGAGGTGTATCTCAACATTGCTGGCGGTTACCGCATTTCCGACCCGGCGGCGGACCTTGCGGTCGCCGCTGCGCTGGTATCGGCATTGGCGGAGCGGCCTTTGCCATCTGACGCGGTGCTGTTTGGCGAAGTTGCCTTATCCGGCGAGATCCGGCCAGTGGCCCACGGCGCGCTGCGGCTCAAGGAATCGGCCAAGCTTGGCTTCACC
>JANLRW010000027.1:0-4389 GCA_031361925.1 Sphingomonadales bacterium | reverse complement strand
TGTGAATTACAATGTAATGCACAAAAATTGAATTGTCTAGCGCGAGGAACGGCTGTTATTCAGGATAACCCGAAATAGTTGAAAATCAGCGCACTCTATCTCGCTCTTTAACACCCCTTAGAAATTGAGCCTCGGCTGAATCGTCGAATGGATAATAGCAAACAATGACCTTTTCGCCGGGCCGGATTCGATATGTTGATGAATAAGTGTCATTGTCACTAATTCCCTCATGGCGGCCCCCAAATTTCACAAGAAATTGAACACCGGAGATGGTGAAAACATAGTATGGCCCGTTTCTGCCCGAACACCTAACAGGGTAAAAAACAAACTGACGCACGTCGAGTTGTGTTGAGGTCAGAACGTTTATCATCACAAGTGGCTGACCGAAGTCAGCTTGGTTTGATCCGGTCGCAATCTCAGCTGCCGCCACTGTATAGGCTCCCAGCGAAATTCCGCTAAAATGATCTAAGCGCGATAGTGATGCACGATAGATAATTGAGACAGCGAACTGAACAGCAGCGTGTGTATCAAGCGAAATTTCAACAGATTCATATGGTTGCCGTTCTGTAGCGGTTAAATGAAAAATCTCGAGATTTTCAATGAACCATTTATCTGCAACCCCGATGCGTCCATCGCAAGTTTTGCAAAGAATACTGGGGTCATAAATTCCATTCTGGTTCTGAGCAGTAATTGCCCGGTTGCTGTAAATTTCTTTTGTTTTCGTATCTGGGCCACGCTTCCTGATTGCGCGAACAGCCGATTTTGGAAAGACATGCGCTTTTATGGTCGGCGGTTCGCCGCATCTTAAACAATTCGTATTCACTCAATGAATATGAGCATCGTGCGAATATGTTCAAGCTAAAGACAAAAAAGGCGGCCATTGCTGACCGCCCTTTCAATATCTTGGAATATGAAACCGTGGCTCAGAGCTTTGACACTAGCTCCGGCACAACCGTGAACAAATCCCCAACCAACCCGATATCGGCCACCTGGAAGATGGGCGCGTCCTCGTCCTTGTTGATGGCAACGATGATCTTGGAATCCTTCATGCCCGCCAGATGCTGGATCGCGCCGGAGATGCCGACGGCAATATAGACTTCCGGCGCAACGATCTTGCCGGTCTGGCCGACCTGATAGTCGTTAGGGACATAGCCTGCGTCCACGGCAGCACGGCTCGCGCCGACGCCTGCGCCGAGTTTGTCGGCGAGCGGCAGGATGGTTGCGGCAAAGGTGTCCGCATCCTTGAGCGCGCGACCGCCCGATACGATGATCTTGGCGCTGGTTAGTTCAGGGCGTTCCTGCTTGGCGATTTCGGCCGAGACGAAGCTGGAGATGCCTGCATCGCCGTTGCCCGAGACGGCCTCGATGCTCGCCGATCCGCCGGTATCGGCGGCCTTGGCAAAGGCGGTGCCGCGAACGGTGATGACTTTTTTGGCGTCGCTGGACTGCACCGTGGCAATCGCGTTGCCTGCGTAGATTGGCCGGGTGAAGGTGTCGGCGCTTTCGACGCTGAGGATGTCTGAAATCTGCATTACGTCGAGCAACGCGGCAACGCGCGGCGCGATGTTCTTGCCGTTCGACGTCGCAGGCGCCAGAAACGCGTCGAAGCCGCCCATCAATCCGGCAACCAGCGGCGCGACATTTTCGGCGAGCTGCTGGGCATAGGCCGCATCGTCGGCAACATGCACCGTGGTAACGCCCGCGATCTTTGAAGCTTGTTCAGCAACCGCGCCACAGCCCGATCCAGCGACGAGCAGATGCACTTCGCCCAATTGCGATGCAGCAGTTACGACCGCCAGTGTTGCGTCCTTCATCGACGCATTGTCATGTTCTACATAAACGAGGACGCTCATGCTGCTACTCCCAGTTCCTTGAGTTTTGCGACCAGCGCATCGACGTCGGCAACCTTAATCCCGGCGCTACGCACGGGCGGCTCGACGACTTTGAGCATCGTAAGGCGCGGCGTTACATCGACGCCGTAATCGGCTGGCGTTTTGCTCGCCATCGGCTTGCTCTTTGCCTTCATGATATTGGGCAGCGACGCATAACGCGGTTCATTGAGGCGCAGGTCGGTGGTGACGATGGCTGGCATTTTCAGCGATACGGTTTGCAAACCGCCATCAACTTCGCGCGCAACATGCACTTCGTCGCCGGACACCGTAACGCTGTTGGCGAAGGTGCCCTGCGGACGACCGGTCAATGCCGCCAGCATCTGGCCGGTCTGGTTGCTGTCATCGTCAATCGCCTGCTTGCCAAGGATTACGAGACCCGGCTGTTCTTCATCCATGATCTTGGCGAGGATTTTGGCGACGCCCAGCGGTTCGACATCTTCGGCGACCACGAGGATCGCGCGGTCCGCACCCATCGCAAGCGCGGTGCGCAAGGTTTCCTGCGCCTTTTCAGGACCGACAGACACCGCAATCACTTCGGTCGCAACGCCCTTTTCGCGCAAACGCAGCGCTTCTTCGACCGCGATTTCATCAAACGGATTCATGCTCATCTTGACATTGGCGAGATCGACGCCGGTGCCATCGGATTTGACCCGCGGCTTCACGTTATAATCGATAACCCGCTTTACAGGGACGATGATTTTCATGGGTATCAGTCCTCTTCACCTAAACAGGGCGAGTGAATGCCCGCCAAATCTTTTGCGCCTATGCTTGACGTTTACGTGAACGTCAAGTGATTGATTGCAAATCCAATGATGCAACGAGAAGTTTCTAGCCGGTCAATTCAAGCCGGTTTTCTATCCGATCAAGCCGACGGTTGATGTCGTCGATAGAAAGCTGCTGCGCCGCGTCTGCTGCGGAAAGGTTACCAAGGTGCTGGATGATCGACGCTACGCTGCCTTCCAGATTGCTGACGCGCACCGTTAAATCGCCAATCTTTGATTCGACGCGATCAAGTGTCGCCTGAAAACGTTTCAGATGTTCAAGCATCAGATTTTCGACGTTGCTTGCCATACCTTTCCTTACGCTGCCTTGCGAACCTCTGCCACAATTTTCTCCGCTGCATCGCCAAGATCATTCGCTGACACAATCGGCAGGCCCGAATTGGCGAGGATGTCTTTGCCCTGTTGGACGTTTGTGCCTTCGAGGCGCACGACGAGCGGCACTGACAGGTTCACTTCCTTCGCCGCCGCGACGATACCGTCGGCAATGATGTCGCATTTCATGATGCCGCCGAAGATGTTGACGAGGATGCCTTTGACCTCCGGGTCTTTCAGGATGATCTTGAACGCCGCCGTTACCTTCTCCTTCGAAGCGCCGCCGCCGACGTCGAGGAAGTTGGCGGGGAATTCGCCGTTCAGCTTGATGATGTCCATCGTTGCCATTGCGAGGCCAGCGCCATTGACCATGCAGCCGATATTTCCGTCGAGTTTGATATAGGCGAGGTCGTATTCCGACGCTTCGATTTCAGAGGCGTCCTCTTCGGTCAGGTCGCGAAGTTCTGCCAGATCCTTGTGGCGGAACATGGCGTTGCCGTCAAAACTCACCTTGGCGTCGAGCACGAGAAGCTCGTCGCCGTTCGCGCCCTTGCAAACTGCCAGCGGGTTGATTTCGATCTGCTCGGCATCGGTCCCGATAAACGCGGCATAAAGGCCTGCCAGCACGGTCTGCGCCTGCTTCGCCAAATCGCCGGTCAGACCCAAGGTCGCTGCCACCGAACGGCCATGATGCGGCATGATGCCGGTCGCGGGGTCGATGGTGATGGTGTGGATTTTCTCGGGGCTATCGTGCGCTACGTCTTCGATATTCATGCCGCCCTCGGTCGAGGCGACGACTGCGATGCGGCTGGTCGCGCGGTCGACGAGCAAGGCGAGGTAGAATTCCTGTTTAATATCGGCGCCGTCGGTGATGTAGAGGCGATTGACCTGCTTGCCCGCTTCGCCGGTCTGAATTGTGACCAGCGTGTTACCGAGCATGCCTTTGGCGTGGGCCTCAACCTCGTCCAGATTGAATGCCAGCCGGACGCCGCCCTTGGCATCGGGGCCGAGTTCCTTAAACTTGCCTTTGCCGCGGCCGCCTGCGTGGATTTGCGATTTTACCACATATAGCGGACCGGGGAGTCTCTTTGCGGCGGCAACGGCTTCTTCAACGCTCAACGCGGCAATGCCCTTGGGGACGGCCACGCCGAATTTCGCCAGCAATTCCTTGGCCTGATATTCATGGATATTCATGGCAGATAGCGTCCTCGCATAAGGGAGTTTCGGCGGTCGCTAAAGCACAGACAAGGCGCGAATGGAAGGCTTTGGCACACAAGTTTTTCTTGGTTCACGCAGAGGACGCAGAGTCGGCAGAGAAAGCGGGGCAAATTCTTCGCGTCCTCTGCGAACTCTGCATGAACCCGTTTATTGCAACAGTTCGAGCGCCACCAGCGCAGCGCGGA